>DCGH01000019.1:7080-7256 GCA_002315205.1 Erysipelotrichaceae bacterium UBA1783 | reverse complement strand
CTTCATGAGTTAAGACATCAACATCACCACTGGTACCATTAAAATTAGAGAAAATAAATGGCACCTTATATTCCTCAATAGCTGTGCAATAGCCACCCATTTCCTTATTGTCACGGCTAATTAAATCCCATAGCTCATTATCATTCATCACATCGATGAACTCACCTGTTTCTTTA
>DCGH01000019.1:0-7030 GCA_002315205.1 Erysipelotrichaceae bacterium UBA1783 | reverse complement strand
CAGATGATACATATTAACAGCTGCCGCTACTAATTCTTTCGCATCTCCCTTTGGCATTGGATTACCTGAAGCAAACTTATAGCCTTCGTTATAATATGCTAAGCTATCCTTGCCTAAGCGCTTGGCTTGCTTTGCATATAATTCCTTAGCTAATGGAACAATATCATTTAAAATCTGCTTACGATAATTAGCTACCATTTCCTGATTATAATCTAATCTGCTCATACGATAATAACCAAGCTCAGTATACTTTTCATAGCCAAGTTTTTGAGCCATTTCAGTTCTGATTTTAACTAATTCATCATAGATACGATCAAATTCTTCCTCATGCTCTGCATAGAAAGACATCTTTGCATCAAAGGCAATTTTACGAGTTGCCTCATCATCAGAATTTGTCAGCTTACCAATGCTAGCAAGATTGTAGGTTTCACCTAAGCATTCAATCTGAGCAGTCGCCTTTAGCTTACCATACTCGCTAATTAGCTTGTTTTCCTTCTGCATTAATGGAACAATTTTTTCATCGAATGACTTTACTTCGCATTCTGCCAAAAGGAAGTAGGTTTCTGGAATATAATTTAATAGCTCTTCCCTGTTTTCAAAATTCAAAGAGATTGCTGAAAGACGATTATTGAATACTGCATACATTGGCCCATATTCATCCCAATAATCTGTTTCAGCAGTATAATATTCATCCTTTGTATTTATAGAATGTCTGACAAATGCTAAAGTACTCATTGTATTGACATGGCAATTCACCTTACCAATTTCTAGAAATACATTATAAAACTGTTCTGCATCCTTTTGCTTTTCTAGCTTTGTTAATAGCTCTTCTAATTGAGCAGCCACCTGCTGATAATCTGGCCTTTCATATTTTAATTCACTAAATTCCATTTTCTTTCTCCTATGATTAAATTCCAAGCATTGTCAAAATGACTGTTACAACAATGGCTGGAACAAAGTTCATTGATTTAAATTTACCAATTCCAATAATATTTAAAGCAACTGTTAATAAAATAATACCACCAACACAATTAATCTGGTTAATAATTGCCTGTTCGGTCAAAACTGGTGCTAAAAATCCTGCACAGATTGTAATGGCTCCCTGATAAATGAATAGAGCAATTGCACTAAAGGCCACACCAATGCCATGCTCTGCCGCAAAGAAAATTGAGCAGACACAGTCAATAATACCCTTAGCAGTTAATGTTGTATGGACATTCTGTAATCCACTTTCAATACAGCCAAGAATACCCATAGATCCTACACAATACAATATTGTTGCTCTAACGAAGCCAACTGAGATTTCGCCAAGATTACTAAATTTACTCTGCAGCCAATCTCCCAGCTTTCCCATTCTTCCATCTAAATCAAGCATTTCACCAATTAAGGTACCAATCCCCATAGATAATAATACATTCATAGAGCTTGCTTCAGTCATCATTGAATCGATAGAAAGATAAACGACAACTAATCCCATAGCTTTCGTAATTCCATCCTGCAGGTTCTTCGAGATTCCTTTTTTTAGAATCATTCCTAAAAATGTTCCAACAACGACTAGAGCTGAGTTAATAAATGCTCCTAACAACACATCCATCATCCTTTCACATTAGTTAAATTATATTCCTTTCATTTCAACATTTCAAAACCTTAGCAATAGTTCCTTTTTTTTCTTGATAAATATTCAAACTTTTTAAAAATAATGTTGTAATTTTCAAATAAGAGTGGTAATATATTTTAGCAAGTTGTCTAAGTAGCTCAGCTGGATAGAGCATCCGCCTTCTAAGCGGACGGTCGGGGGTTCGAGTCCCTCCTTGGACGCCATTTTTGTAAAGTAGACCACTTCGAGTGGTTTTTCTTTTATTCATAAGGTTATTATGATAGAATTATGATGTATTTTTATGAGGTGAAATTAGTATGAGTGAATTAGAAAACAAACTAAAATCTGCCATTGAAGAAGCTGTACAGGAAAGCTTTGATTATACACCAGATGCTGGCATTATCATGCTGGAAAAGCCAAAGGATAAGGCAAATGGCGATTATTCAACAAATATCGCTATGCGTTTAACTAAGGCCTTAAGACAGAAGCCACAGGATATTGCTAAAGCAATTGTTGATTCATTAGCTAGCAAGCTGGCCGATGCTGAAAAGATTGAAATTGCCGGTCCAGGCTTCATTAACTTCCATATGAAGAAAGCCGCTCTAGCAAATATCATCAACACTATTATCGATGCTGGTGATAGCTATGGTTCAAACAATGTTGGCAATGGTTTAAAGGTAAATGTTGAGTTCGTATCAGCCAACCCTACTGGCACATTACATGTTGGACATGCAAGAGGTGCTGCCTGGGGTGATAGCGTATGCCGTCTATTAGAAAAGTCTGGCTATAGTGTTTTAAGAGAATATTATATTAATGATGCAGGTCATCAGATTGATATGCTTGGCGAATCCTTCTATGCTAGATACCTAGAGCATTTTGGCAAGGACTTCACATTACCAGAGGATGGCTACCATGGTCATGATGTTGTTGAATTATGCGAAAAGCTAATTGAAGAAATTGGTGATAAATATTTAGATGCTGATAAGGATGAAGCTATTGAATTCTTTAAGAAGGAAGGTAGAAGATTATTCTTAGAAAGAATTGACACTGACCTAAAGTATTTCGGTGTTGCTTTTGACTCTTGGATTTCTGAAAAGCAGTTCTATAGCGAACACAGAGTTGAGAAGGTATTAGAAAGAATGCAACAGTTAGGTTTAACCTATGAAGCAGATGATGCTTTATGGTTCAAATCAACTGAATATGGTGATGACAAGGATAGAGTATTAAGAAAGTCTACAGGCTTCTACACATACTTAACTCCAGATATCGCTAACCATATGTACAAGTTTGAAAGAGGCTATGAAAAGCTAGTTGACCTTTGGGGTGCAGACCATCATGGCTACATTCCAAGAATGAAGGCTGCCATCACAGCTATGGGCTATGATAAGGATGCTTTAGAGGTAGACCTAATCCAGATGGTAAGACTTGTAGAAAATGGTGAAGAGGTTAAGATGAGTAAGAGAACAGGTAATGCTGTTACTCTAAGAGAATTAATCGATGAGGTTGGCGTTGATGCTGCAAGATACAATTTTGTCAGCAAGGCTGTTGAAACACATTTCGATTTCGATTTAGGCTTAGCCAAGACACAGTCTAATGATAATCCAGTATTCTATGCACAATATGCTTATGCAAGAATCTGCTCTATTCTAAGACAGGCTCCAGCAGTAGAAAAGCTAGAAAGCTACGATTTATTAGTAGAAGATAAGGAAGTTGAATTATTAAAGCATATCAGCTCATTCACTTCTGTGGTAAGTGATGCAGCAGTCAACAGAACTCCTCATAAGATTGCAAACTATATTCAAAAGACAGCTCAGTGCTTCCATTCATTCTATGGTGTCTGCAAGGTAAATGATCCTTCTAACCCAGAATTAACAGCACAGCGTATTGCTTTACTTGAAGCAACAAGAATCACTTTAAAGAATGCTTTATACCTATTAGGTGTTAGTGCTCCTGAAAAGATGTAAGAATAAAGGGCTAGAAATTCTAGTCCTTTTCTTTTACTTCAAATAAGCTTTAAATGCTGTGGGAATACTATATTGCTGCCTTAGCTCTTCAAAGCTCACAAAAAGCTCATCCTCTAATAATGTATAATCTTTTACATCAGCTATATATCCAAACATATGCCAGATTTTATGCGTAAAGACAAATTCAGAATCATTCATTCTAGTAATTGCTGCCCCAGGCATAAGTCCCTCTATCTGCCATCTGGATAATAGTCCTGGATACATCTTCGGTTCATAAAGGCCTGCTAACAAACCCTTCTTGCCTCTTTTATGAATCAATATCTTATTGTCCTTTCTGACAATAACTACTGTATAGTTTTCAACCTTTCGATCTAGCTTCTTTTCCTTTTTTGGATAATCTAGTTCACACTGGTATAAATGCGCAACACACAAATCCTTTAAAGGGCATCTGTCACATAATGGTGTACCATTAGGAATACAGATGGTTGCACCTAAATCCATCAATCCCTGGTTGAAATCTCCAGGCTTTTGATCCAAACAAGCTTCAATCATTTGCTTATATTTTCTTTTTGTGGTCTCAATACCAATATCATCCTCATCGCAATAAACTCTGGTCAAAACCCTTAATACATTACCATCCACAGCACTATATGGCAATTGGTAAGCAATGGATAAAATGGCACCAGCAGTATATTCACCAATTCCCTTAAGCTTTAACGCTTCATTATAATCCATTGGAAAGAGACCATTATATTTCTCCATAATCATTTTCGCAGTTTCCTTTAGATTTCTGGCTCTGGAATAATAACCCAATCCTTCCCAAAGCTTCATTAGCTTATCATCATCAACCTCCGACAAATCCTTAATCGTTGGTATCTCATTAATAAACCTTAAATAATATGGAATTACAGTATCTATACGTGTCTGCTGGCACATAATCTCTGATAGCCAGATATGGTATCCACTTGGATCATTACGCCAAGGAATATCCCTTTTATTGATTTCATACCATGCTGTTACTAATTCAATAATTTCTCTCATAATCCTTACCTTTTTTAATATTATAACAAGAAAAAAGATTATAGAGTAAACTATAATCTTAGAATGGTCCTTTATCCTTAAAGGTAGAATATAATAGCTTTTTTCTGGCCAATAATGGAGATATCATTACTTCTTTTCCCTTATGGAACCAGCGGAAATGATGATTTTTCTTTGAAATAGGTTGCCATCTTGCTAAAGAAGTGCCATTTGGATTTTGCGTTCTGGCAAAATTAGAAATATAATCAATCATTGTTTTACTGATTTCCACATCACTTTGATCAAATGGACGCCAGCTCTTTTTGAAATTACCAAAGTTATACCATAAATCTGAAGCATGGAAGGCGCCATAGCTATTACCAGGTAATCGAACATCAAAGAAATAACCATAAACATCGCTTTGATGATACTTTGCTCTCTTTTTGCCAACAGATAATGCTAAATCAAAAATCATAAATGGGAACATATCTTGTGATGTAACCCCCACGATTAGTGGAATATCCTGATCCTTCTTACTTTTAACAATATTACCTGGTGTATCCTTGATAATCTTTCCATCAATACCAGGAACAGAAATAGGTAAGGTTCCCTTTTCTGCTTTTAAGTCATACCAGTTTTTCCATAAAAGCGAATGGTCGACCCTTTTCAGCTCTTCAATGCTTTTGCAGCCACAACGAATGATTAATTCATCCCAGAACCAGCTGTTTTCTTCTTTTGTTTTCGGCCCAGCCATGCTTGGCAAAATACCTGCGCCACTCATCATCACAGCCCCATTAATAATGCCATCTAGCTGATTAGATAATAGCACATTATACACAGCCATCGCACCTGCGGATTGACCCATCAAGGTAATCTTATTGGAATCACCACCAAAACTAGCAATATTTTTTTGTGTCCACTTTACAGCAAATATAATATCCTTCAGGCAATAATTACCTGTATTAAACAATCCAAACACATTCAAACGATAGCCAATAGAAACTAAAACAATACCTCTTCTAGCATATTCATCACTATCACCAAATGGGCAATCCTCGCTATGACCATTCTCATAGCTGCCACCATGTACATAACAGATGACTGGGCAATCCTGCTTCAGATCCTTTGGTGTAACAATAGTTAAAGTCATTGGTGATTCTACATAGTCAGAGTTTCTCCAGCTATCAAATTCCTTATAGTAGAATCCTTTCTCTTTACTCTCATCCACATATTCAAAGCGCTGGTGACAGTTTTTAGGCCTTGCTGTAGCATCAAAGATATCCCACTTCTCTACTTCCATAGGATCTTCAAATCGCTCAGTAATAGCATAAGGAATGCTATTAAAGACGATACAGTTTTCTTTTTCTTCACCAATAATCTTGCCTGATGGTGTTTCAATGATTCTTGTTATCATATTTTACCTTCTACTCTTCTTTTATTATTTTACACCAATGTGAACCAATTAAAAAGATTTAACCCTATAGCAAATAATAATGCTATAATAATTAAAAGAACAGATATGAAATGAGGCTACAATGATTGACCATAGAAATAACGAAGAAATGATGAATCAGCTTTATAAAGCTTTTTTATCCTTAAAGGACAAACAGCAATGCAAAGCTTTTTTAAACGATTTATGCACCTTTAAAGAAATAGAACAGATGGCCCAGCGCCTTGAGGCTGCAAAGCTTTTAAGCGAAGGCCATACCTATACACAGGTTTCTGAAAAGTTTGAAATCTCCTCTGCAACAATATCTCGAGTTTCCAAGTGTGTTAAATATTCCGATGGTTATACTACCGTATTAGAAAACCTAAATAATGAAAACAATTAAAAATCACCCTAGCCAGGGTGATTTATTTATTATTAAAAAAGGACTCAACTTATGAATTGAATCCTTTGTTTCTTATTTAGATAATAAAATCTCGTCTGAATCTAATGCCACAGAAGATAAACTATTGAATTTTTCAATTAAATCGTTCTTTGTCAGTTTTTTCTTTTCCTCACCTTTAATATCAAAGATAATCTTTCCTTCTGACATCATAATCAGTCTGTTACCATGATTGATAGCATCCTGCATATTATGTGTAATCATCAAGGTTGTGAGATGATTCTTTTCTACCAGCTGATCAGTAATATCTAATACCTTCTTTGCGGTAATAGGGTCTAACGCTGCGGTATGCTCATCTAATAATAACAGCCTTGGTTTTTGCAATGTTGCCATTAATAAAGTTAATGACTGTCTTTGTCCACCAGAAAGTAACCCAACCTTTGCAGTTAATCGGTTTTCTAATCCTAAATCCAATTGCTTCAAAAGTTCAACATATTCAGCTCTTTCTTCCTTAGTAATACCTACCTTTAAGCCTCTTGCCTTGCCTCTTCTTGCTGCTAATGCCAGATTTTCTTCTATCTGCATAGTTGCAGCGGTACCTGTCATTGGATCCTGGAATACTC
>DCGH01000008.1 GCA_002315205.1 Erysipelotrichaceae bacterium UBA1783 | reverse complement strand
ATATTAGTCAGGAGCTGTTTAGCTGTGCTGTTTTTCCAGGGGACAATCCTCCTGAAAGAAGAATTGTTGAAACGATTGATTCGGGAAGCATCTATAATCTGACCGCCTTTAGTATGTGTGCTCACAATGGAACCCATGTAGATGCACCCTATCATTTTTATAAAGATGGTAAGACAATTGACCAGATTGATCTGAGTAAGTTTGTTGGAAAATGCTATGTTGGTAGAGTCGATGGCATTGTCAGCAAGGAAATTGCTTGTAAGCTTTTAAAACAAGCAAAGGAAATAGACCCTGAATCAGCTAAGAAAATTCTTATTGCTGGAGAAGCAACGGTATCATTAGAGGCGGCAGAGGTTTTTGCGGAAGAAGGAATTGATTTAATTGGCAATGAATCACAAACCATTGGACCGAAGAATGCTCCTGCAGCTGTTCATTATGTTCTTTTAAAGGAAGAAATCGTATTATTAGAAGGAATTCGATTAAAGGATGTAGCTGAAGGGGTATATTTCTTAAATACCGCACCAATTAATTTAGCAGGCAGCGATGGTGCTCCCTGCAGAGCAGTTTTAATAGAGCTATAGAAGGGATGACTTATCCCTTTTTTATTTAATGAAATAAAGATTTTTTACTTTTTATTATTTCAAAACAATTATTTTAATTGAGTATTCTTCTACTTAACTATACAATAGTAGAGTAAAAAAGTGTGACTTATAAACGAGGTAATATATGCAAAAGAAAAAAATTCCTGAAAGTGTAATCTTCCTTATTTGTTTTTGTGGCTTCTTTGGCTTAATAGCTGCAAAGATGGGATTAGCCAATATGTTTAATACAATGATGAACACCGCTTATGACTTGTTAATGAACACCGTATTCTCAATCCTGGCGATTACTGTATTAGCTGGAGCAATTAACGCTTTATTCTCTGAATTTGGCGTTGTTGATTTATTAAATAAGTTATTAGCACCATTGATGAAGCCATTATATGATATGCCTGGTGTTGCTGCTTTAGGTATCATCACGACTTACCTTTCAGATAATCCGGCAGTTCTATTGTTAAATGAAGATGAAGTGTATACAAAACACTTTAAGAGGTATCAGATTCCCGCTTTGGCAAATTTAGGAACATCCTTTGGAATGGGTTTAGTTACAACCATTTTCATTATTGGTTTGCATGATGCAACTCACGAAAACTTTGCTTTATCTGCATTAATAGGAAATATTGCTGCATTCTGCGGTTCCATTATTTCAACAAGGATAATCATTAGTAAATGTAAGAGAAAATATGGAACAGAGGCAATGGCAGAAAAGCCAGAAAATCAGAAGGTTATCGACGAAAAGGACAAAGGAGGAGTTGTCGCAAGATTGATTAATGCAGCATTAAATGGTGGAAAAGCAGGTGTTGATTTAGGTTTGGGTATTATTCCAGGAGTATTGATTATCTGTACACTAGTAATGATGCTAACCAATGGTCCAACCAATGGGGTATATACTGGAGCAGCCTATGAAGGTGTAGGATTATTAACAGCGATTGGTGATAAGCTAAAGTTTATCCTTGTTCCTTTATTTGGTATCAGCTCATCTAGTGCGGTTTCTGTCATTATTACTTCATTAGGTGCTGCGGGTGCTGCGATTGGTATGTTACCAAGTATGTTATCAAGTGGTGCTATTGGAGCGAATGATATTGCGGTTATTACTGCAGTATGTATCTGCTGGTCAGGATTCTTAAGTACCCATATTGCGATGATGGATTCCCTGAAGGAAAGAAAGCTGACAGGTGCTGCCATTTCCGCTCATGCCATTGGTGGATTATGCGCAGGTATTATTGCTAATATTATTTTTAAAGTATTAACAATGCTGTCAATTGTTATTTAATATTAGAAAATGAATAAAGCGCTGAATTTCCAGCGCTTTAATTTTTTGTAATGATAATATCTTTTAGCTTACGTTTTGGTACATAATGAACATCGTTTTCATCACGATAGTACTTAACACTATCGCCTTCATTAATTTCAACGATTTTAATTTCTTCATCTGGTTCACCAAAAGCGATGATTAATAAAGGTACCAGATTTTCTTCTAGATGAAGCTCACTTCTTACTTCACTACCATTGAAGTTTCCGATCATACAACCGCCTAATCCCATTTCAGTTGCTTTTAATAGCATTGTCTGAGCGACAATGCCGACATCCTTCAAATAACGGGTTAAGCTTTCTGAAAGATTTGTGTCCTGTAGGATAATGATAAATCCAGTAGGACATTTGCCTGGATGAGGTAGTGTCATCTGTGGTAAAGCTCTAGCCCAATGAGTTAGTTTCTGAATTCGATTGACCTCTTCTTTTTCATAAGCGATGTAATAACGGAAGGGTTGACCATTGACAGAAGAAGGGCAATAGCGTGCAATATCTACTAATTCTATTAATTCTTCCTTACTGATCTGGCGGTTTTCATTATAGCCACGATAGCTTCTTGATTTTTTTACGATGTCTTTTATCATACAATTTCCTCAATTCTTTTTAATTGTAACTTTATAAATCAATTATACAAATAAATAAAACAAAAACAAAAAAGAAAAGCACAAATAATTGTGCCTTTTGTTAAGCCAACTTCTTGTATAGAGAAACAAGCTCAGTTAAAACCTTTTTCTGAGTGAAATCATTTAAATAAACGATATCTGTTTCTCTGATCATAGATAAACCAGCAATTGGTAAAGCCTTTAGCTTACCATTACTAATTTCATTAGCGCATAATGCTTTTGGTAAAATAGTAACACCAATGTTCTGTAATACTAATTCCTTAATTGTAGAAATATTATCAACCTCAAGAATAATGTTAAAGTTATTTACAGATTCATTGACACTGATTAAGGTTGAATCAAATTGCTGACGAGTTGCACTTGTTGGCAAGCGCATAATCATCTTTTCATTTTTTAAATCATCAAGATCGACATAATTCTTCGCACTTAATGGATTATCCTTAGAAACCACCGCAACAATTTCATCACTACCAAGTGGTAAGTAATTTAAATTTGGTTTATCCTTCTTTTCTTCAACAATAATTAGGTCTAACTCATAGGTTTCTAGCATATTGTAAAGATTTTTAATAGTGTCTGTAATGATAGTTAATGAGGTTGTGTGATTTTCCATAGCATAGCTACTTAAAATCTTTGTTAATGTTCCGTTTTCAGCACTATGAGTGATGCCAATTCTGATTTTAGTGTGCGTTTTTTCACTATCTTTTAGCTCATCCACCATTTTTTGATGCAATGATTTCAATCTTTTTGCATAATTAATGACAATTTCGCCTTTTTCTGTAGGCTTGATGTCATTTTTGCTACGAATTAGCAATTTACAACCGTATTCTTCTTCTAATTGTTTAATATGTGTTGAAACAGCAGGCTGAGTTATGCCTAAACGGATAGAAGCACGTGTAAAATTCTGCTCTTGATGAAGAACTAGTAACGTTTCTAGCTTTGTGTCTAACATAAAAATACCCCTTGACGTCAAAATCCGCCTAAAAATAAGATAAAATAAAAAATTTTTTTAGTCAAGCATGGAAGAAATACTATAGGAAGATTTAATAAATATATAAGTCACACCTTAATAAATAGGCTATAATATAGGGGAGGTGCAGGATATGAGATACATGAGATTTACAGGTATATATAAGGATGAACAGCAGGTATTGGAGTATACAATCAAGAACCAGTATATGAAGCTTTCAGTTCTTAATTTTGGCGCTGCAATTACAGAGCTGGTTTTAAATAATGGCAAGGATGTTGTTTTAGGATTTAAGAATATTGAAGATTATTTCACTAATGTGGGTAATTTAGGTATTGCTGTCATTCCTAATGGAAACAGAATTGCAAGAAGTGAATTTGTTTTAGATGGCAAAACAGTTTATCTTCAGGTAAACAATAATTTTAATAATCTTCACTCTCATTCAAAAAGAGCAGGACAGAAGCAATTCTGGAATGTTGAAATGAAGGAAAACGAGTTAACTCTAACAAGAACTCAGACAGAAGCTTTAGATTATTTCCCAGGCAATAGAGATTACAAGATTGTCTATCGTTTAAATGAAAATCGCTTAGAAATTGAATATAGCTGTGTTTCTGATGCAAAGACAGTATTCAATCCAACTCAGCATACTTATTTTAATTTAAATGGTCATAGCTCAGGAACAATCCTTACTCATAAGCTACAGTTAAATGCTTCAGCCTATACAGAGACAAACAAGCAGTTAATTCCTACTGGTGTTTTAACAAGTGTAGAGGATACACCTATGGATTTTAGAACACCAACAGAAATTGGAAAGAAGATCTATTCAGATTACGAACCACTAAAGAATGGTAGTGGCTATGATCATAACTATTGCCTAGATAATTACGATGGTACTTTAAAGGAAATCGGTAGCTTACAGGGTAATGATACATTGATGAGAATCTATACTGATATGCCAGGTATTCAGGTATATACAGGAAATCACTTAGGACCACAGCTAGGAAAGCATGGAAAGAATTATCAATCAAGAGAAGGTGTTGCTTTAGAAACACAGTTCTATCCAGATAATGTAAATCATGATAATTTCCAGAGCAGTATTCTAGAAGCGAATACACCAAAGACATATACCACTGTGTATAGCTTTGAGGTCATTTAGTGAAAAAGATTTATTTGGTACTTACTAAATCACCAACTTTGATATCTAAAGCAATTCAAAAAGCAACCAATGATGAATTTACCCATTCTTCTATTAGCTTTTCTGATACGATCCAGCCGATGTATTCCTTCGGAAGAAAGTTCGCCTATCTGAATCTTCCTGCCGGCTTAAAGGAAGAACCGTTGGATAAGGGATTCTATAAGCATTACAAGGATGTATATCTTGGTGTTTATAGCTTAGAGGTATCTGATGAAGCTTTTGAAAGAACAAAAAACTATGTTGAGAAGCTTTTTGCTAATCGTTTATGGTGGCGATATAATCTGATTGGTCTTGCTTTAGCAAGAAGGGAAATTCCAACAAAACGAAAGCATAAAATGTTCTGCTCTGAATTTGTTGCCAATTGTTTAAAGGTTTCTGGAGAGGTTCAGCTAGATAAGCCTTCCTCTTTGTATAGACCAAACGACTTTGCTAAGCTTGAAGGGGTTAAGTGTATTTACAAAGGATCACTTCGTGAGGCAAAAGGCCACAAATTTGCAGATGTTGAATGGAAAAATAAATAGAGGTTAAGGATATGAGTGTTTCAATTTATCATGGAGATATTATTTACTCTAAAAATAGAGACGAAATCGTTGTGAACGCAGATAGCTATATCGTTGTTAAAGATCAGTTTGTCGAAGGAATCTATGCAGAAGTTCCTGAAAAATATAGTGATGTAAAGGTTACAGATTATGGTAAGGGATTAATTATCCCTGCCTTCTCAGACTTACACATTCATGGTTCACAATATGCTCAGCGTGGATTTGGTATGGATAAGCTATTATTTGACTGGCTAAATGATTATACCTTCCCACAGGAATCCAGATATCAATCTATGGATTATGCTAAGAAAATGTACAATCAGCTAGTGAATGATTTAATTCGTCATGGTACCTTCCATGCATCTATTTTTACAACAATACATTATGATGCATCTGACTATCTGTTTAGATTAATGGAAGAGAAGGGATTATATGGCTATGTTGGTAAGGTAAACATGGACATGAATTCACCTGAGTTTTTGTGCGAGGATACTGATGAATCATTAAGAGAAACAGAACGTTTCGTCAGGGAACATTTAGATGGCAAAACTGTAAAGCCAATTTTAACGCCAAGATTTGCTCCAACATGCACTGAAAAGCTGTTAAAGGGTTTAGGCGAAATTGCTCACAAATATCATGTTGGATTACAGACACATTTAGTTGAATCAAAGGCAGAGGCTCAATTTGCTATTGACACTCATCCAATGTATACAACAGATAGCGAAATTTATTTAGAAAATGGATTGTTAGATAATGGACCAGTTATTTTCGCTCATGTTATTTTCCCAACAGAGAGAGATAAGGAATTATTAAAGAAATATAACTGTATTACGGTTCATTGTCCAGATTCAACCAATAATGTTATTGCTGGTATTATGCCAGTAGATACATTGCAGAAGGAAGGAATCAGGATTTCCCTAGGTAGTGATATTGGTGGGGGACAGGATGTTGCAGTATATCGTCAGATTGCTTCAGCAGTAAGAATTTCTAAGCTAAAGGAATTCTATGAACCAGAAAACAATAAAACCATTCTTTTCAAAAACGCCTTCTATATGGCAACAAAAGAAGGTGGCAGTGTATTTGACCATGTTGGTTCCTTAGAAGCAGGATATCGTTTTAATGCTTTAGTATTAGATCATTTAGAGGACGATGGGGCAACCATTACACCTTTAGAAAAGCTGGAAAGATTCTGCTATCGTGGTGATGATCGTAATATTGTTGGAAGATATATTGATGGAAAATTCATTACTGTAGAGTAAAGATATTAAATTAATATTTACATAAAAGGCATTCTATGATAATTTTAGAGTGCCTTTTTAAAGGAGAGGAGAATATTTATGATTAATATTGTCATTGGAAATATATTATCACTTGTTGCAACATGCTTTACTATCGCAAATGGAACAAGAAAGAATAAAAGAGACATGCTAATGTGTGATATGGGTAGTGCTCTAAGCTTTACTTTATGTGATTGGGTGTTAAAGGGCTATAGTGGTGTTGTACAGAATCTTGTTGGTTTAACAAGAGATATTGTTGCTTTATTTGTAAAGGATGGCAAGGTGATTGGCTGGATCTTAGTAGCTTGTGGTGTTATTTTTGGCGTCTATTTTAATAATCATGGTTTGATTGGTTTATTGCCGGTAGTAACATGCTGCTATTATTCTGTTTGTGTGTTAAATCCAAATGCTTCACCAAAAGTATTAAAGATTGCCTTAATTTTAAATAGTATCAGCTTCGCTATATATAGTGCAGTATTATGGAATGTTGTTGGTGTCTGCACCAATACAGTAGTTATTATCACAACAGCTATTGCTGTATTAAAGGATAAAGAAAGTCAAAAGTAAAAGCATTTTAAAATGCTTTTTATTTTTACATATAGGAGTTGTTTATTAAGGTGATTAGGCATATAATCAGTGAAGAAAAAAAGGAGGAAGTATATGTCATTATTAGAAAAAAAGACGATTTTATTAAATGCTATTTTCCAATTTGGCTCAGCTTTAGTTTCGTTATTTATTTCTGTATATTTATATGTTTATACAAATTCCATACCTTTAATGTGCTTATACATTGTCTTTAGAATTGGAATGTTTCCATTTTTCTTTATCTTTGGATATAAGCTATCAAAGAAGTTCCCATTTACAATGACCTACTCCATTGGGTTAATGCTAATAACAACAGCTTTAATGCTTACCTTAATTATTGGAGGCGGATTTGGGAAATACCCATATCTGGTTCTTCTTGTCGCAACCATTATTGGTATTGGTGAAGGATTCTATTATTTTAGCGCAAACACCTGCAATCAGATTGTTTCGACGAATGAATCAAGAAATCAGTTTTTAAGCTTTAATGGTATTTTCTGTAATATTACCAGCCTATTAGCGCCAGTTTATGCGACCTTTGTTTTGGCAAAGGCTGAAACAGAAATCGCTGGTTATCGAAAAATACTGGTTAGTATTATTCTGATTTTCGTTTTAGTTATCTTTGTTGCATTATCAATGAATAAAAGAAGTGAGGATACCAAGGATAATTTGAAGGAAGCGTTTATTGTCAGCTTTAAAGAAAAAAGAGCAAGAGATCATAGCTTAGCGGTGTTCTTTTATGGATTATTAAATGCTCTATCTCTAAATCTGATCAGTATTTTAGTATATGATGCTGCAGGTAGTGGTGATACCTATTCTAAATTACAGGTACTATTCTCCTTTATCACGATTATATCCTTCTATGTGGTTAGAAGATTTATGAGCAGAGATAAAATTGCCAAAACATTTACATTTGGCGTTGTATTAAGAATGATGGGATTCTTTGTCTTGGTTTTTGTACCAAATATTGTTGGTGCGATTGCCTTTGGTGTCTGCAATTACCTGTCAAATGTATTCTATGATAACTGTTACAGCTATTTAAGTGCCAATATTATTGGCTGCTACAAGGATATGATGACTGCAATGGTTGTTGTTAGAGAAACTGTGCTATCTGTAGCAAGATGTTTGGCAATGCTATTTGTTATTGGATGCTATTTCGTTTTGCCAGAGGGTATTTATTTACAGACTGCAGTTATTACTCTAAGCTTTTCAGCCATCATTGTTGAAAAGATTTTATTAAAATATAAATAGAAAGGGGCTGTAAAAAAATAAACAGCTCTTACAGACAAAAATAAAGCCCTAGGGATAAACC
>DCGH01000071.1:14176-14999 GCA_002315205.1 Erysipelotrichaceae bacterium UBA1783 | reverse complement strand
TGCTTTCACGTCAGCATAAATAATATTCTTTTTTGCTAATGTTGCCATATTTCTTGCATAAGACCACAAAAGGGTTCTTGTCCATTCACTGTTTCGTTTAATGCCATCAATAGCACTAATGTCAGAGTTGCATATTTGATTAAAATAATCTCTTGCTATTTCAAGCTTTGCTTCATCATTTCTTATTAATAAACAGCGCGGCCAACCTCCTCTACATATAGAAAAAAACAAGTTTTCTAGTCTTATATCACAAGAAATTCCATCAATATCATAGTTATTGTTAGTTAATACTTCTGTAATTGATATTTTACCATTAGACTCGCCTGTTTCGTACAAAGTCATAGGATACATAGTTATTTCAGTAATTCTTCCTGTGCCTGTGTGAGGTGTGAGTGTTTTTTTACTTGATGATCCAGTCAAATAGTATTCTCCAACTTTTTCAGGGTTATCGTCACAATCTTTTCTTATTGCTCCCCATAGCTTTGGCGCGTCTTGCCATTCATCAAATAAAATCGGCTTGTGATTTTTAAAAAATAATTTTGGTGAAGTTTCAGCAACCGCTAGGTATCCATCCCTTTTTTCTTCATCTTGGAATTCAATAATAGTTTTGCAACGTTCTTTTGCTGTTCTTGTTTTTCCACACCCTTTCGGTCCTATGATATTAATTGCGTTAAACGCTTCTGCTTTTTTGTCGAGTAATTCATCTACAATTCGTTTAATATAAGTCATTTTTTTGCCATCCTTACCTATATTGTATAACATTATTTAAACTATTTCCATAAATTCGGCACTTTCATTTCCAAAAATTCGGCACTTTCATTTC
>DCGH01000071.1:315-14122 GCA_002315205.1 Erysipelotrichaceae bacterium UBA1783 | reverse complement strand
AAATTCGGCACAAGTGTATTTGATAACTCAATAAATCAGTTTTTGATTAATGTGCTATAATAGTTTCATGTTTTTAGAGGTGATTTGATATGACTAAGGAAATTAAGTACATTCAAAATTATTTAAAGGAAAATCATATTGATGGCTATATCGTTTTTACCAATGATGATCATGGTTCAGAATATGTTATTGATTATTTTAAGGCAAGAGCCTTCCTATCTGGTTTTACTGGATCTGCTGGAACGATGCTGATTACTCAGGAGGATTCTTATTTGTGGACAGATGGCAGATATTTCTTACAGGCTTCTGAACAGCTAAAGAGCACTGGTACTAAGCTAATGAAGATGGCTATGGATGGTGTGCCTACTATTGAAGAGTTCGTTGCTGGATTAGCTGATGAACCTACAGTTGCCTTTGATTTTACATTAGCAACAGTTGCTTTTGTGAAAGGATTAAAGGCTACCTGCAAGAATATCAAGCTGGTAGACAATGGTTCTATTATTGATGAGGTTTGGACAAACAGACCAGAAAAATCAGTGACTAAGGGCTTTATGATTAGTGATGAGGATGCTGGTGAATCTATTACTAGCAAGATTAATAGAACAATTGCCGAAGCAAAGAAAAACAAATGCAGCTATGCTTTGATTAACTCTTTAGATGATAATGCCTGGTTATTTAATGTCAGAGGTAATGATATTGCCTTTACACCAGTGATCTATGCTTATAGCTTAATTAGTGAAGCTTCTAAGGTGATGTATGTTCATAAGGAAGCTGTTAGTGAAGAGATGAAGGAAGCGTTCGCTAAGGCAGATGTAGAACTAAAGGATTATGAATTAATCTATGAAGATATTAGAAATGTTAAGGAAAATGTCTTAATTGATGAAGCAAGAACTAATTATTGCTTATATGATTTAATTGAGAATAAGGTAGCTGTGGATATTTTCCCAACTACTGCCTTCAAGGGTGTTAAAAATGCGGTAGAGATTGCCAATATGATCAAGGCTCATAAGCAGGATGCCATTGCGGTTATCAAGTTTATGAAGTGGGTCAAGGAAAATGCCGGAAAGATTGATATGGATGAGCTATCAGCTCAAGAAAAGCTTGGCGATTTCCGTAAGGAAAGCCCTGATTTATATGATTTAGGCTTTGGAACGATCTGTGGCTATAAGAGTAATGGTGCTATTATCCATTATTCTGCTTCAGAAGCAACAAATAAGAAGATTACCAATGAGTCATTCTTATTAGTTGATTCAGGTGGACAGTATCGCTATGGTACAACAGATATTACAAGAACCTTTGCCTTAGGTAAGCTAACTGAAGAAGAAAAGGAAGACTTTACTTTAGTATTAAAGAGTCATATTGCTTTAGCAACAGCCATCTTCCCTAAGGGAACTACTGGCTATGGTTTGGATGTTTATTCCAGAATGCCAATGTTTAAGCAGTATAAGTTCTTCAATCATGGTACAGGCCATGGTGTAGGTTACATGCTATCAGTGCATGAGGGTCCTCATTCTATTAATATGCGTACCTATACAAAGAATACTGGCTATCCAATTTTACCAGGTATGATAACAAGTAATGAACCGGGTATTTATATTGAGGGTAAGTATGGTGTAAGACATGAAAGCTTGATCTTAGCTGTAGAAAAGTGCAAGAATGAATTCCATACCTTCTATGGTTTTGAAACAATCACCTATGTACCATTTGATTTAGATGCCGTTATCGTTGAGCTGTTAACTGAGGAAGAAAGAAACTGGTTAAATGATTACCATAAGATGTGCTATGACACGATTGCACCAATGGTCAATGACGAACTAAGGGCATATCTAAAAGCAATTACTAGAGAAATATAGGAAAAGAGCTGAGAAAGCTCTTTTTAATTAGAATTAATAAAAAATACGCAATATGCGTATAAAAACATTGACAATAATACGCAATATGCGTATTATGAAAGAAAGAAAAGGATCTTTACATATTATATATTAATTATTTGCCATCAACTTGGAGGTATAGAATGAATAGAGAGTTTGCTTTGCCTAAAATAATAACAGGGGAAGATTTAAGAATTTTTAGAAAAAAGTATGGAATGAGCACAAAGGATTTGGCAAATCTTACTGGTGTTTCAAGTAGAACAATTGAAAGATATGAAGGAGAAAATATAAAAGTTGGTGGTGCAATTGCTGGGTTAGTTAGAATATTAGAGGAAAAGCCTGAGTTTATTGAGTACTATGAAATTCCAGACAAAAAATACCCATTAAGATTAGTGTATATGCATAACGATGATATCAGTACCATTATTGATGTTGATATGATGAATAGAAGAATCTGGTTTAAAAATTATACAAATAAAGTTATTTTTAGAGCTTTTGGTAATAAAGTGGATGTGTCATATGAGGATTATGAAGCTTTTTTAGAAAGTAGATGTTTTCCAAAAGAAAGAGATAAGATGAAGCTTGTTTTAGAAGAACTTGAGTTGCCTTTTTATGATCCGTTTTTAATTATAAAGAAGACCGAAGGAAGAATGGAAGAGGATGATTGCTGGATAAAGGTGGAATAAGGTATGATAGAGCTAGATGAAAAGTTTAAATTGAAAAAATCAGGGAGATCATCAAAAGGTAATCAATATAAATGGAAATCTGATAAATTATGGTACAAAGCAGATTTAAATGGATATGAAGGATTAGCTGAATGTGTTATTTCCAGATTTCTAGAAAAATCTACGCTAAAAAGGGATGAATTTGTTGCGTATTTCCCAGAAACAATAAAGTATAAGTATAAATTGTATAATGGGTGCAAAAGTGCTGATTTTCTTAAAAAGGGAGAGTCATTAATCACACTAGAAAGGTTATACAAAAGCTTATATGGAGAAAGTCTAAGCGAGACTCTAGATAGTATGTATTCTTCTATGGAAAAATTAGAGAAACTGATTGATTTTGTGTTTAGTGCGACGGGAATTAAGGATTTTGGTAATTATCTGTCTAAAATATTCTTGATTGATGCCTTGTTTTTAAATGAGGACCGTCATTTACATAATATAGCGTTGATTATTAAGAGTGATGGGTCTTATCAGCTTTCACCAATTTTTGATAATGCTGCTAGTTTGCTATCTGATATGAATTTGGATTATCCGTTAGATGGACCAATAGATGAAATGATGAAAACAGTAAAAGGGAAAACAATAAGCGACGATTTTGATATACAGCTTGATGCAGCAAAAAAACTTGTAGGAATTGATATGACCTTCAGATTTACGGAGAAGGATATTGAGGAGATAGTTAATTCCATTGATATTTATGACCAGGCTATTAAAGATAGAGTAATCTATATATTGAAAAAACAAAGAAAAAGGTACAAATATTTCTTTGAGTAAAAAAGTAATCTGACAATACAGATTACTTTTTATATATTAGATTTCAATTATTGTTAATGGTTGCTGAATAATATATTCAATGTTTTGCTTATGGCAATAATCTCCTAAAAGCTTTAGGGATAGCTCGGTATCTTCCATCTTCTTTGGCATACCTTTAACTGGGCCAAATAGTGGAACAAAGAAGTTGTCCCAGTGTACTGGAATGACAACAGATGGCTGTAGCTTATCTACTGTTTCCTTAAAGAAATTGTTTTTATGGTCTTCCTTTGCTTTGGATAAGCCTCCAACACCTAAGAATAAGACATCACAATGATAGCTATCCCATTGGTTTTCTAAATAGTTGTAGCTTGGTCGAATGATGTAGGTTTTATCTTTGTGCTTTACCACAAAGTCATAAGAGCCACCTTCCTTAAAGGCTTTCTTATTTGCTGGGAAGGTAATTGGATTTTCAATGACCTGACCTAAATCATTGTTGTACCAATGTGCTTTGGAATGAATAGAAGGAATAATTGTGATATTAAAATCATCAATCTGATAGCTTTGGAAGCTTTCAAATTGGATTAATTGATCTTCATTTACTTTTCCACCACGGCAGACATTTAGGGTTGATACTGTTCCATATACAGTTGCCTTTGTTTTATTAGCAAAGTATGGTGCATCTAATACATGATCGTGATGGCTATGAGAGATAAACATTGCTTTTAATCTTGAAAAATCATAGTCAGATAAGACCTTATCTGCGACTTTTTTATCTGTTTCAAATGGCGTTGTTAAGCATTGTAAAATGGATGGTCTGGTCACATGGCAATCAAATAGTAGCTGTGTTTTACCATCATCAAATAATAGCATTGTTGTTCCGAAATAGGTTACCTTCATATTTATTCCTCTTTTTCTTTATTATAAAGTTTGAATGTCAAAAAAAGCAACTCGTTTGAGTTGCTTGATTTCGTTTTACCAGCCCTTGCTGCCACCGCCGCCAGAGCCACCACCTGAGTGTCCTCCACCAGAATAGCTTGAGCCACCGCCTGAATAGCTTGATCCGCCACCAGAGTAGCTGCCACCGCCACCAGAGTAGCCACCGCCGCCAGAGCCTTTGTATGTTGGGGTAGGAGAGTAGCCATTGCAATAACGACCAATACCATAGTGAAGTCTGTGACAATAGTAGCACCAGTTCTTCTGGTAATAAGAACCATCATGGCCATCATAAACATACCAGCTTGGATGGTTGGTCTTCATATCCTTGAATTTACCAATCCAGTTTTTCTCTAATCCTAATGCTACGGCATATGGTAGCATATCGTATTCAAACATTTCATCCTCGTTGTTGTTTTCTCTATAGCTCTTTAAGAAGTTTCTGAATTTTCTTGTTTCTTTATATAGCTCTTTTCCTAATTCCGTAGGTAATAGTAGCTTATAGGTATATCTTGCGATAAAGGCAGAAGTAATAAATGCGAAGAACAGCTGGATAATACTCTTGTCATCGTTTAGATAAATAGTTAAAATACCAAAGCCAACAAAGAACACAACGGAAACAATGACAGCAAATGCGAATTTGCTTTCAGGGTTATCGTTGTAGCAATACAGAGCAATCATGAAGATTAAGCCAATAATTGAATTGGTGAATAAAACCATCATTATACTTTGTGTGTTGAAATAGATTGGTGCTGCAGCCATGGCAACAAATACAATAAAGCCTAATAGACAGCCAATAGCGTTATTGTTCTGATCATTGGATATTAAAGCATATTTACCTGTATTGTATTTCGTAATAATTGCATTTTTCGCTACGGAGAATGCTGGACCAAAGCTGGTTTCTAAGGTAGAAGAGGAAACCTTCTTTTTGCCATCATAGCCTAAATTGAACATAGCAGTAAACAGGTTCTTTTCGTATTTTTGCATGAAGTGGTCCGCTTCCTTCTGCTTGATGAATTTAAAGTTTTTATCACTATTTTGCTGAATTGTAATATAACCTTTAGAAGCCCAATATAGTAGGATAGATCCAATAGCATTATTTGTGAATCTTCTGTCGTTATAGATATAACCAACCTCTAAGCTGTTTAATCCAGCAGGTGGATCATTTCGATAGCCTGTAATAATCTTAATCTTATCTAGCAAGAAAACTGCTATGGCAATAATGATACTAGCAAATAATACACCAGTACCAAATATTGGGTATTGACGATAGAACATATCATTGGAATAGACTGTAGAAATTGTTAGCTTTTCGCCACTATAGACAGGCTGTAATGATTTTACTGTAAGTGTGTTATCACTATAGCTAACCTGTATTTTACCAACAGATTCTGTATTTCTTCCACAATAAACCTCATATTGAAAGATATCAGGCATAGAAATGGTATATTCAAAATTTTCATACTTTGTATTTGTATATTTGCTGATTGGCATTAAATCAAATGTAGTTTCATATTCTGCGGAATTGAAATGAATAATGTAGGAAAACACAAAGGACTCTGTCTTTCCTTCAGCAATCTCCATATCAATATAATCACCATTTAAAATGGCATTACCCAGATAGGATTTGAAATCCTTAATCTTAACAGCAGAAAAATCATAAAGCTGTGGGTCAATACTAAAGATTCTATCATAGCCCTTATTATTGGTAATGGTATAGCTGGCAGTTACCTTGACATCCTTTTCTTTAGTGAATTCAAAGTTCCATTTAGTGGAGCTGATATCATAATCAAACACATATTCCTTCGCATTGATGAAGGAACCTTCATCTAATTCCATCATAACGGTGATGCCTTGATTTGGACGAATGTCTGCTGCGGTGTAGCTATATACATTTTCATTGATTTCTTCTTGTGCTATATCATTTGTTGTAGAACCTTTATAGCCTGAGGTGATTGTTTGCTGATGGATGGTTAAATCATCATGAAGAATGATGCTTCCTTTAAAGTTATCAACATAGGTATCATAATCTGTACCTAATAAATTAACATAGATATAATCAGCAGCTGAATCATAATCCTTATAATGATTCATTTCATAGGTGATTTCATAATGCATAGGACCTTTGACTGTGACGTCCGCACTGCCAATTTTGATTTCAACATTTGAACTGTATTTGTTGACTGCGTATTGAGCTCCTGTTACAGAGATGTTGGAGATCTCATAGCTTTCAGTGTCAGATGAGGTTGGAATATCACGGATAATACCATGCATTTCATTATTGTAATATACATCTAAGCTTTCAGTTACCTTGATTGTTCGATCATTATAAACATCCATTGTTACTTCTATATTTTGGTAATAGTAATCGTAGCTGCTATGAGCAGAAGCATAGATGTTTATATTTGAAAGGACTAAAAGGAAGGTAAGAATAGTAGTTGTCATTATTCTAAATAGCTTCATTATGTTATCCTCCTGTTCTCTTTTTTATCATTATATCATAGTTGAAAAATAAGGTGGAAATTTGCGTGTTTTCTAGTAATGTTTGTATTTTTTTGAATTTAAATGTAATATTATTGATAACAATGATGATGCATCAAATAAGGAGTACCATACAGGGAAATGAAGGATACAGAAGAAAAGGAATTATTACAGTCATCAGACAATGAATTTCAGCCAATAGAGGATCAGCTTGAGGAAGAGGATTCTTTAGAGGAAGAATATGTTGAATATGATGAGCAATATGAGAAGGAAAGAAAAGAGAGAAGAGAGCAATTGGTTCAATCCTGGATTTCTAAAGTAAAGCAGAACAAGATGCTGCTAATGAAAATAGCATTTGGGGTTATTATTGCTGTGGCTTTGATTATTGTTTTCGCTGTGGTCATTCCAACAAAAAGATATAACAGTGCAGTGAGTAATTATGACAATGGCAATTATTTAAAGGTCATTCAGATTTGTAAGAATCAGCATGAGCAGAAATATGAAAAGCTGTATTATAAGGCTTGCTACAGATATGCCATTGAGTTAATTGAGAAGGAAGAGTTTGATGAAGCATTCCAATATCTGGATATTGTTCCTCAAGAGTATAGAAAGCTATCTAATGAGTTAGATGAAACGATCTATGCCAAGGTGAATGAGCTTTGTGGCAAGGATCAGTTAGATGATGCCTATCGTGTTTTGCAGATTATTAATAATCCAAAGACAGATCGTGAAGAATATAAAAACTGTTACTATCTGTTAGCACAGAGAGCTTATCGTAACCAGCAATATAAGGAAGCGGTGGATTACTATTTAAATGTTTTGGGCTATAAGGATACTGATGAAAAGATTCCAGAAGCAAAGTATAGCTACATTACCTCACATAAGGATCAAAGTGATTTAGTTACCTATGAATATCTGAAGGATTTAAAGCAATGGGGTTATCTGGATACAGAGACCATCTTTGCTGATTTATATAAGTGGACAGTTAGTATTGTTGTTAATGATAGTGCAAATGATAGAACAAAGGAGTTAGAATCCTTTGATTTAAGTAAGCAGTCTGTTTATATCCATGCGATTGTTGGCGGTGGAGAGCCAGGAGCTACTACTACCATTTACTATGAGATTACTCATGGTGGTAGTGATGATAAGGATATTGCAAAGAATGGTTATGCCAGCAGTGGTGATCAGATGATTTCTGGATTTGCCTTTGATCAGAAGATTTATACCTCTGATTTAGAGTATGATCAGACAGGCAGTTATCATGGTGATTGGGTTAAGGTTGTATTCTATGACAATAATAAAAGAATTATTGGTGCTGCCAAGGTCAGTGATAACTACTTTAAGTATGTTGTAGTTTCTAGTGGAGAAGACGTACATGAACCTGAAATGGATTTCTATACTGATCGTGGCTATAGTATGGTTTCATCTTATTCTAAGTTCATACCATCCTTATTTGATAATTTCCAGAATAGTACGACTATTGGTAGCTATACTATCAGTGGTAAGGATTTATATAACATTTTAACCAATGGTTATATTATCAGAGAAAATGGTATAGTTGAGGATGTGCAGTTCTATGGATGCTATATCATAAAGACTGATATTGATCAGGCTTATGGCTATTTGTTAGGTCATGGAGAAGATGGACAGCTGGATTGCTGGTATTTTGAAATTACAATTGATTCTAATGGAAAGGTTAGAGAGGTGGATATTAAGGATATCAAGGCCTTCCCAATTGTATTTATTGATGGTAAGGAGTATTATACCTCAGGCTTTGAGGCAGGAAGTACCTTTGGAATCGGTAGCTATGTTTTAACTGAAAAGCATTGGCTATATGGAAATAAGGTATCTGAATTATTTGTTAAGGGTATCGGTAGTGGTACACCAAGATATTAGATCAAATGAAAGGAAGACAAAGATGAAATTCACTGTCTTCCTTTTTTAATTAATTTATTAAAAAAATAGTAAAAATAGTTGTTTTTTTATTTTAATATGTTATTATTGTCTCATAAAACTGAATAAATATGAGATTGTTACTCTATGAGGCATTACTCGAAAAGGATTTATCCTTTTTGTGTGTGGATAAATCATAGAGTTTTTTATTAAATTGGGGGGGATGATTGTGGAAGCTATTAAAAAGTTGAACAATAATGCGGTTGTTTGCGTTGATAGCAAAGGCAATCATTTAATTGCACTGGGTAATGGCCTTGGCTTCCCTAAGATTCCATATATTATTACAGATTACAGCAAAATCAGGAAAACATATTATGGTGTATCACCAGAATATTATGGATTGCTTAATGAGATTCCAGAGGAAATCATTAAGCTGTCTTCAAAAATTGTAGATGATGCAAAAATGCTGATAAACAATGAGCTGTCACCAAATATTGTTTTCACTCTAGCAGATCATATTATGTTTGCCAAGAAACGCTACGAACAAAATATGACAGTTAAGATGCCTTCAGATTATGAGATTAAGATGGATTATGAAAAGGAGTTTGAAATTGGCAAAAATGCTTTGAAGCTGATTAACAAAACGCTAAATATTCATCTGACGAAGGATGAAGCAACAAGCATTGCTTTACATTTCATTAATGGACAGAATATCCAGAAAAATGACAGCAAAACAACAGAGGACTATATTGAAGATATTGTTCAGGTTGTACAGAAGAGAATCAGTACACCGATAGATAAAGAAAGCTTCACTTATTCAAGATTTGTAACACATGTGAAATATCTGTTACGCAGACAGCAGGAAGCCATCTGTTCAGAAAATGGTGAGATGTTTGAATCACTAGTTGCTAAGTATCCTGAAGCCTATAGTATTGTGCTGGATATCAAAGATTACATTTCCCAAAATCTTGGTTGGGAAGCATCAAACGAAGAATTATTATACTTAATCCTACATGTGAATCGCCTTTGTGCGAAAGAGGATTGTTACCGTTAAGGGCATTACCTCACAAGCGAAATTCTTTTTTCGTGTGTGAGGTTTTATTTTGGTTTCTACAGTGATTGCTGTTGAATAAATAACACGAAAGAAGGAGAAAAAATTATGGCAAGTGTTGAAAAGTATGCAAATCTAATCAGCTCAGTAGTTGATTATGTTGGTGGTAAGGAAAATGTTGAATTCTTTACTCATTGTGTAACTCGTTTACGTTTTAATGTTAAGGATCAGAGCCTTGTAAATGCTGAGGAAATTGGTAATTTAGCTGGTGTTTTAGGATGCCAGTGGCAGAATGGTCAGTTCCAGATTATTGTTGGTCAGGCAGTAGGTGATGTATATACAGCTATCTGCAAGAAGTATGGATTCTCTGCTGAAAAGGAAGTTAGTGAGGATACAGAAAAGGAAAATGAAAAGCTAACTGTTGGTTCAGTTTTCTCTAAGATTTTAGATGGTATCTCAGGCTCATTAGCACCAGCTATCCCTGCTTTAATTGGTTGTGGTATGATCCAGGTTATCTTAATTCTTGCTGGTTATGCTGGAATTGACTCAACTAGTGGATTCTATCAGTTATTAAATTTTGCTGGTCAGGCAGGTTTCTTCTTCTTACCAGTAATCGTTGGTTCAAATGCTGCTAAGAAGTTTGGTGCTAACCCAGGCTTAGGTATGGTTATTGGTGGTATGCTAATGTACTATTCTTGTACAGGTGGTGCATTACCTACTGAATTCTTAGGTATTCCAGTATATGCTGCTTCATATACTTCTACAATCTTCCCAGTAATCTTATGTGTTGCTGTAATGGCACCAATCGAGAAGTTCTTTGCTAAGCACTCTCCAGAGGTATTACGTTCTATCTTAGAACCTCTATGCACATTATTAGTAATGATTCCATTAGCATTCTGCTTATTAGGACCTGTTGGTTCATTCTTAGGTCAGTATGTTTCTGCTGCAGTTATCTGGGTATACAATACATTAGGATTTGTTGGTGTAGCATTATTAGCTGCTATTATGCCATTCTTAATCATGACAGGTATGCATGGTTCATTCGTTCCATACTTATTACAGATGTTTGCTGAATATGGCTATGAACCAATTTTCTTCACTGCTTTAGTATTATCAAATATCAATCAGGGTGTTGCTTCTTTAGCAGTAGCATTAAAGACTAAGAATACTAATTTACGTTCAACTGGTTTATCTTGTGCTATTACTGGTATCGTTGGTGGTGTTACTGAACCAGCAATGTATGGTGTATCTTTAAAGTATAAGACTCCAATGTATGGTGCTATGATTGGTTCAGCTGTTGCAGGTGCATTTGCTGGCTTAATGAAGGTTTATATTTATGCATTCGCAGGTGCTTCATCTGTTGTTGCATTACCATGCTTCATTGGTCCAAGCGCAAGCAATGTAGTATTCATGGCTATTTCTATGGTTATTGGTGCTGTTGTTACATTCGTAGCAACTTGGGTTTTATACAAGGACTAATTTAAAATGAGTTTAAAACAAGGCTTTTTATGGGGTGGCGCTACTGCTGCTAACCAGGTTGAAGGCGGCTTTGGCGAAGGAAGAAAGGGTATCAGCTGTGCGGATATGCTATCAAATGGCACAAAGCTAAACCCTAGACAGATTACTCCATTTGCCGAAAAAGAAGGATTATATTATCCAAATAGAGTTTCTTCAGATTTTTATCATCACTATAAGGAAGATATTGCCTTAATGGGTGAAATGGGATTTAAATGCTATCGTATGTCTTTAGCATGGACTAGAATTTTCCCAACTGGTGAAGAACAGCAGCCAAATGAAGAAGGTCTAAAATTTTACGACAATGTGTTTGACGAATTACAGAAATATGGCATTGAGCCAATGGTGACAATTTCTCATTATGAAATGCCAATTGAGCTGGTTAAGAAATACAATGGCTGGTCAGATCGTAGAGTCGTTGACTTGTTTGTTCGTTATTGTGAAGTTATCTTCAATAGATATAAGAATAAGGTTAAATACTGGTTAACATTTAATGAGATTAACTGTGGCTGTTTAGCTTTAGGAAACTATATGTCATTAGGAATTGTGAATGAGGGAACGATTGATTTCCTTCATCAGAAGGATATTCCTCAATTAAGATATCAGGGATTGCATCATCAGTTTATTGCCAGTGCATTAGCTGTAAAGCTAGGTCATGAAATCAATCCAGAGTTCAAGATTGGCTGTATGATTGCCTTAATGCCTACTTATCCATTAACCTGTCATCCAATGGATTTGTTAAAGTTCCAGAAGCAATGGCAGGACATCAACTACTATTGTGGCGATGTGCAGGTCAGAGGCGAATATGGCTGTTATGCTGATAGACTATGGAAGGAATTAGGCGTTCAGTTAGAAATTGGTGAAAATGATGAACAGATTCTAAAAGAAGGCGTTGTTGATTTCTATGCATTCTCATACTATCAGACTAATTGTGTTGCACATCAGGATAATCAGTCTATGATTGGTGGAAATCTATTAGCTGGTGTTGCTAATCCTTACCTAAAGAGCAGTGATTGGGGATGGCAAATTGATCCAGAAGGATTAAGATATTGTTTAAATGATGTTTATAACAGATATCAGATTCCATTAATGATTGTTGAAAATGGTTTAGGTGCTTTTGATAAGCTAGAAAATGGTAAAGTTCATGATCCATATCGTATTGAATATCTAAAGGCACATATCGAAGCAATGAAGAATGCTGTTGAGGAAGATGGCGTTGATTTAATGGGTTATACTCCATGGTCAGCAATCGATATTACCAGTGCTTCAACAGGAGAAATGGCAAAGAGATATGGATTTATCTACGTTGATTCAGATGATTTAGGAAATGGCAGCTTTGATAGATACAAAAAGGATTCATTCTATTGGTATCAGCATGTTATTGAAACCAATGGAGGGGAACTATAATGGGATTATATTGATTTCATTCATTATCGAAACATCAGAAAATCAAGAATAAAAAAAGAGTCGAGAAATTCTCGACTCTTAATTTTTAATACATTCCCTGTCCTGGCTGAACAGCAGAAGCAATTGCCTTAGCAACATTATCTGATGGATCTACCTTAGAAACAACTCCTGCTTCAGTAGTAACAAATAATGAAGCAACGCTTGTAGCGTTTAATACAGCATATCTTGTTACCTTAGTTGGATCAACAACGCCTTCCTCAAACATATTGACCCAAGTGCCATTTTTAGCATTGAAGCCAATGTTCTTTTCCTGCTGTAATTGCTTTTCAAGAATTTCTTTGCCATTATAGCCTGCATTTTCAGNNTAATTGCTTTTCTAGGATTTCCTTACCAGAGTAGCCTGCGTTTTCAGCAATCTGACATAATGGTAATAAAATTGCCTTGAAGACAGAATCAATACCCTTCTGTACATCTGAGTTATCACTCTTTAAGGTATGATAATTCTCTCTATAGATGCTTGCTAATGCGGCACCACCACCAATGATAATACCTTCACTAACAGCAGCCTTCGTTGCATTTAAGGCATCTTCAATTCTAAGCTTCTTTTCCTTTAATTCTGATTCGGTAGCAGCACCAACCTTGATAATAGCAACACCATTGGTTAGTTTGCCTAATCGTTCAGTTAGCTTCTTCTTATCGTAATCGCTAGTTGTCTTTTCGATAGCAGCTCTGATTTCAGCAGCTCTTTCTTCAATGGATGCAGTATCACCAGCACCATGGATAATCGTTGTAGAATCCTTCTTAACAACAACCTTACCAGCAGTACCTAAGTGTTCAATAGATGCTTCTCTTAAATCCATTGATAAGTCCTTAGTGATGAATTGTGCACCTGTTAAGATTGCAATATCCTGTAGCATTGCCTTCTGGCTATCACCAAAGCCTGGAGCCTTAGTAGCGACAACATTGAATGCCCCTCTCATCTTATTGACGATTAGAGTAGCTAATGTTTCATTGTCTACATCATCTGCAATGATTAATAAGGATCTGTTGGCCTTAACAATCTGCTCTAGTACAGGAAGGATTTCCTGGATTGAATTAATCTTTTCATCGGTTACAAGGATTAATGGATTTTCCATTTCGGCCTGCATCTTATCTCTATCACTTACCATGTATGGAGA
>DCGH01000071.1:0-181 GCA_002315205.1 Erysipelotrichaceae bacterium UBA1783 | reverse complement strand
TCAGAGCCTGAAGAGATAGAAGCAACCTGAGCAATATCATTTGTTGTTTCTACTGGCTTAGATAGCTCTAATAGCTTTTCAGAAATAAGCTTTGCAGCCTTTTCCATACCTTCCTTTAAAAAGACTGGATTGGCACCTTCTTCAACATGGCTAATACCCTGGTGCATAATGGCTTGTGCTA
>DCGH01000038.1 GCA_002315205.1 Erysipelotrichaceae bacterium UBA1783 | reverse complement strand
AACTCATTTAGAATCTCTTCTAAATTTTTATTTCTTTACAGCCCCTTTTTCTATTTATACGCTTCACAAAGAATATCAACGAATTTCTGACGATCTCCATTGAATGCATAATGCACATTTCTATTATCCTGGAAATATCTTCGATCTACCACTGTCATACCATCGGTTAAACCACCTAAGGAAACCTGAACATTGCAGAATTCTACCTCTGTCAATACCGTTGGATCAATCAGATAAGCAACCGCTAATGGGTCATGTAATGCACAGGAGTTTACATCTGATAATGGCTGTCTTAGCTTATGCATGTAGATTCTGGAAGCAACCATCTCTGCAGCAAAATCACCTGCAGGTGTATTTAACGCTCTAAAGCGTTTTACATCATCACTATTCACATATGCCTTATGGGTTGCATCTAATGGAACAAGGGTTATCTTTGCACCACATTGTAAAACTCTCTGTGCTGCCTCTGGATCAAAGTAAATATTAAACTCAGCACAATTTGTTTCGTTGGAAATATTGTGTCCACCACCCATAATCACTAATTCATTAATATGCTCCACAATTCTAGGCTCAATCATTAAGGCAACAGCCAGATTGGTTAATGGACCAACCGCAACAATATCAATCTTCTCTGGACTATTCATTAAATAATCCACATAGAAATATGGTGCTGGCATTTTTTCATAGCTTCTGGTACTTGCGGGAATTGGTAAATAATCCGTATGAATATGAACCTCCTTACCATCTACAATAGCCTTTCCTCTACTATCACTAGGTGCACGATATTGTGCTGAAATATCTCTGACAATTGGTCGATCACACCCCTTATAGACTGGAACCTGTTTTCCAATTAATTCCAGAACTCTTAAGGTATTTTCGGTTGTGTTTGGTAATGGCACATTACCGGCAACAGAGCACACAGCAACTAAATCAAGATCCTTGTGTAGTGCAGCAAGCATAATGGCACAAGCATCATCAGAACCCGTATCAACATCTAAAATCAGCTTTCTTGGCATAATTATCTCCTTCTTATATATCTATATTATAACATTCCCTTTGTTTTTCTTATCATATTATAAAAAATTTATAATATGTATATAATCATTCTTTATATAACCTAAAAATACTCAACATATTCTTAAAACCTATTCAAATATTATCATTTTTAAGTAAAACCAACGAAAAAGTTTTAACAATTCTATCTAAGTAATTGAAATGAAAGCGTTTTAGGTGATAATATTTTATTACCAAAGCGGTGAACCCGCGAAAAAAATAATTTTATAAGGAGAAAATATGAAAAAATTATTAACTGTCTTAATTGCTGCCTTATTATGTGTTACAGCTTTTGCTGGTTGTACATCTAAGGGTGGCGATACTCCAAGTGGTGGAGACAAGCCAACTGTTGATACAGCTACTTTTGAAGAATTATTAGCTGCTGGTATCAAGAATGGTAATAAGTTAACTATCTACACTACTCACTCTGTTATTGAAGATGCTGTTAAGGCTTTCGCTTTAAAGTATGGAATCAGTGCTGATTTAGTTGAAGCTACTCAGATCGGTGATACAAACCAGATTACTCAGGTAGCTACAGAATCTAAGGCTGGCGTTGCAGGTCAGGGTGCTGACTTAATCTTCATCCAGGATGGTGGACGTGTTGTTTCTGAATTAGTTGAACCAGGCTATGTATACAGCTGGTACAATGAAGAAATCAAGGCTGTTGTTGGTGACAATTGTGATCCTTACCTAGTATGGGATTTCTGTAACAAGGTATTCATCTATAATAATGCTCAGATGACTGCTGATGAAATTACAAATATCTGGTACGTAACTGATCCTCAGTACGCTGGTACAGTTAAGATGAAGGACCCTTCTAGTGAAGGTGTTAACATGAACTTCTTAATCCAGTTAACTTCTGAAGAAAATGCTAAGAAGCTAGAAGCTGCTTACAAGGATTACTATGGAACTGATTTAGTATTAGATGCTGATTGCAAGAATGCTGGTTACCAGTTCATTAAGATGATGTACAAGAACGGCTTAGTATTAGGTTCTTCTGATGGAACTATTGCTAAGGAAATCGGTGATCCAAAGGCTGAAACAAAGATGAGTGGTTACTTAACATTAAATAAGTATGTTAAGACTGCTAAGTCATCTGTTGAAATTGATGGTGTTAAGTACAACTACAACTTAGATTATGCTAAGGAAGTTAATCCAGTTGCTGGTTTCGTATATCCAATTTATGGTTTATTAGTTTCTAACGCAGACAACCCAGAATTAGCTAAGGCATTCTTATGCTGGTTATTCACTGAAGAAGGTTGGATTGGTAATGGTGAATTAACTACTGATGGTGAAACTGTTTATAAGGGTATGAAGGGTAGATTTGGTGATTACTCTGGTAATGAAAACTTAGCAGTTACTGATGGTGACCAGCCAATGAGCGCTTGGAGAAAGATCTTAATCGTTGAAGATGCTGACTATTGTGCTGAATACAGAGCTGACGTTGAAGACTTCATCGAATTATTAAAGTAATTTAACTTTAAAACATTAAAAATCTAGGGAAGGCTAGTGGCGATGGTTTAGGCCATAGCCTTCCTTTTATATTAAGGAGGAAAAGCTATGAAAAAGAAGTGGAATAAAATTAAAACCTTTTTGAGCAAGCCTTATAATGTCCTTTTGTTATTTTTCCTAATTGTTTTAACAGTTTTAGTTGTATTCCCATTAATTTCAATTTTGTTTGATACATTTATTGTACATGCATCTGAGAAAACAAGAGTACATCAGGCTGTGGGAACCTTTACTACCTACCATTGGAACCGAGTATTCAACTCTGAATTCTCATCTTCACTTTTATGGACTCCATTAAAGAACAGCTTAATTACAAGTGCTTTATCTTGTGTTGTAGCAATCGCTATCGGTGGTTCATTTGCATGGTTAGTAGCTAGAAGTGATATGAAGGGAAAGAAGATTTTAACAAAGCTATTTATCTTCCCTTATATCATGCCAAGCTGGACATTAGCATTAGCATGGAAAAACTTCTTTAAGAACGTTGCTATTACAGGTTCTCCTGGTATCTTTACCGCTTTAACAGGTATTGCCGTACCAACATGGTTTGCTTATGGTGCATTCCCAATCACAATTGTAACTGGTTTACATTATTCTCCATTTGCCTACATCCTAATTGGTGGTGTATTAAGAAATATGGATGCTAACCTTGAGGAAGCAGCTGTAATTCTAAAAACAACTAGAACAAGAATGTTCTCAAAGATTACCATTCCAATGGTTATGCCTGCCGTATTAAGTACTATTATCCTAGTATTCTCTGGTGCTATGGCAGCCTTTGCGACTCCACAGTTTTTAGGATTACCAGTTCGTTATTATGTATTAACTACTGAATTATATGCATCATTAAATGGTACAAACCCTGGTGCTGGATATATTATTGCCTTAGTAATGATTGTCATTTCTGTAGGTATTATGACCATCAACCAGATGCTAATCGGTACAAGAAGATCTTATGCTACAGTAACTGGTAAATCTGGAAACGCTTCTGTATTCCATTTAGGAAAATGGCAATGGCCAATTACAACAATCGTTGTATTAGTTGTATTATGTATGTCAATTATTCCATTAATAACCTTCGCATTAGAATCTGTTATTGTTGTTAATGGTATTTATCGTATTGAAAATATGACCCTAGACTTCTGGATTGGTCTTTCTGAAGGACATAACTCTATCCAGGATAAGGGTGGCGTATTATTAAACCCTGAGGTATGGAGAACCTTAGGAAACAGCTTAAAGCTTTCTGCAATCTGCGCTGTTGGTGCAGGTACACTTGGCTTCTTAGCTGGTTACAGTATTGTTAGAAGAAGAGGAAGCTTATTAGCTAAGACGGTTGAAAACTTAACATTCATCCCTTACCTAATTCCATCAATGGGCTTCGCTGCTATTTATCTATCAATGTTCTCTGTACAAAGAGGTATCATTCCATCTCTATATGGAACATTCACATTATTAGCATTAATCGGTACTGTGAAGTACTTACCAATGGCATCACGAAGTGGTGTTAACTCTATGATGCAGCTTTCTCCAGAAATTGAAGAAGCTGGTATTATCCTAGGAGTTCCTTGGGTTAAGAGAATGGTTAAGATTATTGCACCAATTGAAAAATCAACAATCATCTCAGGTTACTTATTACCATTCGTATCAAGTATGAGAGAATTAAGCTTGTATGTTATCTTAGTTGTTGCTAACAACAGAGTATTAACAACACTATTATTCTTCTTCGATGAAAAAGGTTATACACAGTACTCAAATGCTGTAAACCTATTGATCATCGTCGTTGTATTAACAATCAACTTTATTGTTGAAAGATTAACTGGTGCTTCAATTGAAAAGGGTGTAGGAGGAAAATAATATGCCAACAATTAGATTAGTAAATATTACAAAGCAATTTAGCAAGGGCTCAAAAGCCGTTGATAAGTTAAATATGGAAATTACTGATGGCTCATTCGTATCACTATTAGGTCCTTCTGGTTGTGGTAAGACAACAACATTAAGAATGATTGCTGGCTTAGAAACTCCAACAGAGGGTGAAATCTATTTTGATGATGTATGTGTATTCTCTGATGAAAAGGGAATCAACCTTTCACCAGATAAGAGAAACATCGGTTTCATTTTCCAGGGCTATGCTTTATGGCCACATATGACTGTTTATAAAAATATCGCCTTCGGTCTAGAAAATATGAAATGGGCTAAGGACGCTATCGATGCAAGAGTAAAAGAAATCTGTAAGACAATGCGTATTGAAGAATACATGGAACGCTATCCATCAGAATTATCAGGTGGTCAGCAGCAGCGTGTAGCTATTGCCAGAACCCTTGCACCAAATCCAAGTGTATTATTAATGGATGAACCTTTAAGTAACCTTGATGCTAAGCTAAGAAACGATATGAGAGCTGAGCTAAAGAGATTACATATGACTACTGGATCAACATTCGTATATGTAACCCATGACCAGTCAGAGGCGATGACATTATCAACAAAGGTTGCTCTATTAAAGCTAGGTGTTTTACAGCAGTATTGCCCACCTCTAGAGCTATATGGACAGCCAAACAACATTTTCTGCGCTGACTTCATGGGTAATCCAAGTATGAACTTTGTAAAATGCCATGGTGTTAAGGAAGGAAACTCAGTTGTATTAGATGCAAAATCATTTAAGCTAAGATTCACACCAAATAACGAAGTAGAATTAAAGGATGAAAACGAATATGTATTGGGTATTCGTCCAGAATTCGTAAAGATTACTGACAATGGAATCTCTGCAAAGGTTGTTTCTTCCCTACCTTCTGGTATGGAAACTACTTTAGTTATTGCTGTAGATGATATCTCATTATCAGCAGTTGAATTCGGAAGTGTGGACTACGCAATGGATTCAAACGTTAAATTTGGCTTTGAAGGAAATAAATATGTATTATTCGAACAGGAATCAACAGACAAGATTGCATTAGGCTCTCTTGAAATTGCTTAACTGTCATGGATAAGCAGAAAAGTAAAATAGAAGTATTTTTTGAAAATCTGGCAGGACGATTCGGAAATATCGTCCTGCTTGGATTTTTCTCACTTGTATGTTGTATTCCTATTGTAACAGCTGGCGCTTCTATTACCGCATTAAATAGTGCAATGAGCAGCTATCTGTTATTTGATGATAAAAAGCCATTAAAAACCTTCTTTGCTGCATTCAAGCAGTATTTTAAGCTATCTACCATCGTCTGGTTCATTCATGCTGTTATCATTTTAGTATTAGGATGGGACTTCCTGTATTACCGCACTGGTAGTGCAACTATCGACATATTAGCACAGGCAGCAGTATTTGTACTATTAATGATTGTTGCCTTTGAGCTTGTTATAGTCTTTGTTGTTATCTCTCAAGATTTAGCTGATACTGTTGTTAATTGCTTCAAAAAATCTGTTGATATTGCATTCAATTGTTTCTTCCAGACACTTTCAATTTTAATCCTAGTGATTTCAATTCCAGTTGTCTGCATTTATCTGTTGCCTAGCTTTATTCTTATTATGCCAGGACTAGTCTGCTTCTTATCATGGCAGATTCTTCCAAATATGCTAAAAAAATATAAATACAAGGTTGGTAATGCCAAATATAGAAGAGAACAGGATAGCAAAAAGAAAAAATAACTGTAGTATATTATTTATTTGATATTCTACAGTTTTTTTAATGTATAATATTTTTAAGAAAACAACATAAGGAGAATCATAAATGAGGAAGTATATTAAGGGCGCAAACCATATCAATTTAAGACCAACACACGCTAAATACGACGCAACCATCAAGATGTATTGCGAGGATTTAGGTTTAAAGATGACAAATTTCTGGAATAAGGACCGCAATGGATTCAATAGCCGTAATTGCTTCATTGATTGTGGCAATGGAACAACATTGGAAATCTGTGAATGTGAAACAGGAACAGAGGCTGCAGGTGTTATCCAGCACTTTGCATTGGATGTTTATAGCGCTAAGGAAACATTGGAAATGCTAAAGGAAAAGGGCTATCAGATTGTTAGCTCTAATGGTCAGCCAACAGAAAAAATGCTTAATGAAGTAAGAGTTGGAAATCCTGAAATGCATTTATTATTAGGCTTTGTTAAGAGCCCATCAGGCGAAATCATTGAATTTGTTGAAACATTAGACTAATCACACAATTTCACAAAAACGTTTGATAATTCTACTTATCCTAATTGTTAATATATAGGTGTAAACAAGGTAGAACCTTGTAAATAGAATTATCTCCTTTCTATTTCGAAAATATTTTATCCCCCTGAAAAAACGAGAAGCGTGATGCTTCTCTTTTTCTTTGTTTATTCTTCGCATATAATATAAATAAGATTTGGAGATGGGTATATGAAGATTGAACAAATTGTACGCGATTTGGATGATGGGGTTATCGCTGTAAGTATGACTGGCGAAATTCTAATAATGAATCCACGAGCAATCGAGATGCTTGATATCGACGAAAGCTATGTAGGAAAGCACTATGATCAGTTGGCACAAAAGGATATGATTAACTCAGCCTTCCACCAAATGCTTACCAAAGCATTAAATGAAGACCGAATCCACAGAAACAAAATAAAATATAAAAAATCAGATGGCAGTATTGAATATTTTGATGTCACCTCTTCTATTATGTGGGATGATACTCATCAGAATAAAGAAGGAATCATTCTATCATTTAACAACTGCACGGAAAGTGAGGTTTTAAAGGATCGTGTCAAGGACTGCTCCTCTATTTTCTTGTTATTCATCTCATTAATTTCTATCTGGGTATTTATCGTTATGACCTGGGATAGCTTTGGCAAGCCATTTAGAGCGGATTACTTAAGTAAAGCTTTAGTTTTATTGCTGTTTATTCCAGTTCCTTTCATTCAAAACTGGACACAATTCTCTATTGAAGACTTTGGTTTAAAATTCAAATGGAAATATATCTGGATTGATACACTCATCACCATACTCTTTATCCTTCTTATGTGTATGATCAAACTGATTATTTTAAAGATATCTCCAGAATTCTTTAATGATTCACGCTTTATCATCTGGGATAAATATCCAATTAGTGAATACGTTATGTATGTAATTTCTGTCATATCCCAAGAGTTTATAACCAGAGGTGTCGTACATGAAACCATGAATTATGTTGTACAGTCAAAGCACAAGGAATTCTTCTCAATTGTTGTTTCTTCCCTGATTTTTGGTGCTATGCATTTACACCTTGGTATTTACTATATGGTTTCTGCTGCCTTTTTATTAGGTGCACTTGGAGTAATCTACAATAAGCAAAAATCCATCTGGGGATTATTCATTCCTCATTACGTACTTGGCTTCTTACTAGGCCTTCTTGGTTTTGTTGTCTATTAAGCTCCATCGTCTGGAGCTTTTTTATCACTTGTAAAAGGAATAAGAAGTTAATGTACAATCACACTCTTTTCCAGCAACAAGCCTTTAGAAATGTTTAAAATAGGTTATAATAGTAAAGAAATAGGAGTTTGTTACTATGAAGATTTTAAAAGGAAGAGTCATTGATAGTATTAGTGATCAGCCATTAGAAAATGGTGCCGTTGTTATTGACCAGGATAGAATTGTAAGGGTTTGTCCATTTGATCAGCTTACTATCGAAAATGATACCGAGATTATCGAAATAGAGAATGGTACAATTTTACCAGGATTTATTGATGCACATTGCCACCTTTCTGGTCATGAAGATGCAGGCAATTACAATGGTGGTGCTTTATTTGGTGATCAGATTATTGGAGCAGTTTATCAGGCTGGTGTAATATTAGATGCAGGCTTTACAGGCTTACGTGATATGAGTGAAGCAGGTGTTTATGTTTCCAGAGGTGTAGAACGTGGTGTTATCAGAGGACCAAGAATCCTTCCTGGTGCTAAGCTGTTAGGCATTACCTCAGGTCATACGGATGAAGGTGCTCATTTAACTAAAGAACAGATTAATGAAATGAGCCATTCTACTCGCTTGGTTGATGGGGTAGATGATTGCATTCGTGGTGTTCGTGAGCAATTCCGATTAGGTGGAAAATTCATTAAAATCTGTGCTACTGGCGGTGTTTCTTCACCTACTGACCGTGTAGATGATGTGCAATTCTCTAATGAAGAATTACGTGCTATCGTTGAAGAAACCGCAAGACATCATTCCTATGTCTGTGCTCATTGTACTGGCAATGAAGGTGCTTATCAGGCATTATTAAATGGCGTGAATTGTATTGAGCATGGTGTCTATTTAACTCAAAGAGAAATCGATTTAATGAAGGAAAAGGACGCTACATTAGTTACTACTTTATATATTGCATTAGGTGTTGCCGATTTCCCTGGCTTACCTGCTTATCTTCATGAAAAAGCATTAGGTTGTGCTAAAGCCAATAAGCATACCATTGAAATGGCTAGAAAGGCTGGCATTCGAATTGCCTTTGGTTCTGACTTCTCCAACTCAAAGAATACACCATACAAGCGTTTAGGTATGGAATTTGAAGCCATGACTAAAGCTGGTATGACACCAATGGAAGCCATCAAGGCAGGTACTATCAACGCTGCTTATCTAATGATGATGGATGATCAGATCGGTTCTTTAGAGGCTGGAAAGCTTGCTGACATTGTTATCGTTGAAGGCAATCCAGTTGAAGATATCAGCTGCTTAACAGATGCAGATTATGTTAAGTATGTATTCCAATCTGGAAGAATTGTTAAGCATATTGCTTAAAGCTGGTTTATCCAGCTTTTTTTCTTTGTTTTAAAGACACTTCAAAAAATGCTATAATAATAAAAAGTGTGGTGAATTCAAATGAATATTAAAGATGCATTATTCAATTCCTATAATTGTCCTAAATGTGGACAGCCAATGGTCAAGCATTTAGATCGCTTATATCATTGTTCCAACTGTAAAGGTGTCTATGGCTTAAATAAAAAATGGGCGACAATTAAACTCATTGTCACAATTCTTGCCTATTTATTTGAGGCTTTCTTGATTACTTATTTAAGAGATGTTTTACAGGTTCACATTATTGTTAATGTGCTAATTGTCTTTGGATTATTAATTCCAATTCTAATGTTTTTGAAATCAATTACGATTTCCCATCTGGAACCAAGAGATGGTGTAAAGAATATCTATTATGACGGTCATTAATACTATTTTAAGTAGAAGAAGCATTCGTGAATATCAGCAGATGCCATTAGCTCAGCAAGAAATAGATACTATTCTAAAAGCTGGTATGGCTGGTCCATCTGCCGCCAATGCCCGTCCATGGCATTTACTAGCTATTACCGATAAAGCAATTATCGAAAAGCTTGCTGAAACAAATCTTTACAGCAGAATTCTTCAAAGCGCTATGTTCATTGTTATAGTTATCGCTGATATGGATTTAGTTATTCCTAAGCATCCATTATACTGGGCAATTGATGGTTCCATTGCCTGTCAGAACATGATTTTAGCTGCAGAAGAATTAGGCATTGGCTCTTGCTGGATTGGTCAATGGCCACAAGAAAAGAAAATGAATGTTACAAAAGATTTTTTCCAGCTTCCGCAAGGAAAGCTGGTACATTCTATTGTAACCTTTGGTTATCCAACAAGTAAAAAAGAACCAAACGATTTTAACGAACCCGAAAAAATCCATTGGAACCAATGGTAGAAAGGATACTTATGTCTCTATTTGATACTTTAAAGAACCAAGCAACGCATATTATCAAGGCTGAAGCCACTCGCAAGAAAAACGAAATCAGGCAAGAACTTGAGAAGAAAATTTATACTGCATTAAACACGAAGAAAATCAAAATCACCCTAGAAAGTATGCCAACAACCTTAGAACAGGTTATGGATTTAGAGCTATCTAACCTTGAAGACCCTTGCGATGTTGCGGTATTAACCCTGATTGCACTAAATACCTATAGAGTCAATAAGGAAGAAGGAAAGAAAATGCTAGACTTCCTAAATGGTCCAGAGCCAGTATCTGTATTTGATTGTCAGTTTATTGATGATCGTTTCATGGATGGTAAGGATTATGTTATAGATTCTTATATTGATAAAACAACACCTGAAAATGGTTATAGCTATAGCTTACCATGCACTGTTACTATCATTGAACAATCTGACAGCTATGCCCAGGAAAACTATGCAAAGCTATTTATTGTTTCTTCTGGAGCGGATGCCCCAAGACCAATCACCTTACGATACAAGCCTTCAACAAAGCAATGGTTTTTATGGGATTTTAAGCTTTTATTAGCTGAGGTAGTTAAACCATCAAAGCTGGATGATTGGGCATAAAGGTACTCAAAATATAGAAAAAAAATTAAAAGCCTGGCATCATTACCAGGCTTTCTCTTTCTATTAACAATTATTCCTTCATGAATTCTAATACTTTTGCTCTATAATCTATCGCTTCATCATACACTCCATGACCAAAGTCCTTATAAACAAACAACCTACAATTCAGCTTTTCTGCTAAATCGATTGAAGCCTGTACTGTTACAACCTGATCATTCTCTGCACCAATAATAAAAGTCTGACAACGAATGCAATCCAAACGATCCTCACAATCAAATTCTGCAGAGCTTTCTGCTAATAGTATAAAGCGGTTTAGCTCTTCATCCTCTATTTTTTGCCAGCCATTTCTTAAATATTCTCCATACTTCTCTATTGTTTCTTTACTATAGACCTTTTCAATAAAGCTATCATTTAGCTGTTGCTTTTTCTTTTCTTTTGCTAATGAAATCCAATGGGAAATACAATTGACTGCAGTTTCATTCATCTTTCCTAAAGAAGAACCAACTACAAGCTTCTTTACTAGCTCTGGGTAATTTTCAGAAATCAATAATCCCATCATGCCACCCTGAGAAGCACCAAAGATGTAACAATCCTTTAATCCTAAAGCTTTCATTGCAAAAGCTGTATCTTGAGCTAGTTTATCAATAGAAACACCCTGTTCTACTTTTTTTGTACGATCAAAAACATAAACACAAAAATCTTCTGTAAAATCAACAAATCCCTGCTCAATTGCTTCAGCAGATAGCATTACAGATTTAATACTTAACCCTGGCAAAATAACAAATGGCTTTTTCCCTTTTCCAAAATGAAAATAATCCATTTCAAACTCATCTGTTTTTACTGTCAATATCTCACTCATTCATAATCACCTCAATTATCAGCATTTTATAAATTAATAATTTAAAACATTTCTATTCATTAACGATAATATGATTCTCCTCAATCACATCTCTGATAATGATTTCAATCAGCTCTTTGCATCTTTTGCATCCTAAGCCACATTTTGTTCTCTCTTGAACCTCATTATAAGTGTATGCACCCGCTTTTACAGCATCCTCAATTTTACCATAGGTAATATTACGGCAATGGCAGGCAATCTTATTTCTATTCATCCTATAAACCCTGTTCCTTAACAAATGCGTAGAAATCCTTTTCCTTCTGACTATCCCTTTCTGAGATCGTACCTAAAGGAGACGTATAGACAATAAATTCCTCTTCACCATCCAGGTCAAACATCTGATCACAGACAGTCTGTTCAAAAGCACCAACACCACAGCAACCAAGCTTTAGCGCTGTGGCAGCCAAATATAGATTTTCACCAATATGTCCTGCATCAATCAGTGCAACCCTGTGTGCATAAATTCCATAACGCCATTCCGCTCTATAGCATACCATACTCCAATAGAAAATAACGGATGCCTTTACTGCCCAGGCTTGTCCACATAGAGAGCTGTTTATTTTTTCAAGGTCATTTTCTTCTGACAAAAGTTCAATCTTATGACCCATTGGTAAATAGTGATATAATCCTTGCTTTAAGCCATCTACATATTGGATAAACATATAGGTTTCAAATTGGTGTCTGGCACCACCACATGGTACAGTTCTTAATGTAGCATAGCTTTTTCCTCGAATGTCCTTAACCCCCTGTGTTGCCCACAATAGATAGGATAACTGCAAAAGAGAAAGGTTTTCCTTGGTGTATACACGATGTGAGCATCTTGAATTAACAACATCAATGAAGCTATTATTCATATCTAAATCCTCAAAATTCATTGGTAAATCAATAATGTTATCAGTCATTGCTGCCTTTACTAAAGGTGGCTGGGGTTTCTTAAGCTGTTGGTCTGAGAGATAATCCGGATAGCAATCCATCCTTCCCTTGATAAAGTCTCTACCGGTTTGAATCAATTCTCTTATTTTCTTCTCTTCCATATTCTTAATCTCCTTTTTCTTTATTGGATTTTCCATAATTCCTGCTTTTATTTCTGGCGGCTGAAATTGTAATGGTTGTATCTTTAGCTTGTTCATCTTTTACTCCATAAATTCCAGAATTATTTCCCTGGAAATAACATCATCTTCATTTATAATATTTTAACACAAGAAAAAAATGTTATCATAGTAAAGTAAATAATGAGGTATGTGATATGAATATTACAGAAGGATATATACCATTTCATGGCTATCAGACATATTATAGAGCAGTTGGTGATTTCTCAAGTGGAAAAACGCCATTAGTAATCTGCCATGGTGGACCAGGCAGCACCCATAACAGATTAAAGGTATTAGAGCCACTTGCCGAAGTATGTCCTATTCTTTTATATGATCAGATTGGCTGTGGCAATTCTCCATGCCAGGATACATCACTTTTCAACAAAGAAACCTGGTGCGAAGAATTAGATGCCCTATTAGATTATTTCCATATTGAAAAAGCAAATCTTCTAGGTCATTCCTGGGGCGGTATGCTGATTCAGGATTATTATTTCAGACATAACAGAAATCGTGTTTCCAGCTTAATTTTATCTTCTACCCTTCCTTCCAGTAAGCTATGGGCCAGAGAACAGAAGAAATGGATTTCTTTAATGCCTTTAGAAACACAAATAATTTTAAAAAGTGATCGTTACCATGATGAGGATTACATCAAAGCAGTAGATGAATTTATGCTAAGGCATTGCTTTCCACAAATAGATGATAGCTATCCTGAATGTGTTCGTTTTAAGGCAAAAACAGGAACACTCTCATATGTAACTGCCTGGGGTGAAAATGAATTCTCGCCAACTGGTAACCTGAAGGATTTTGATTATACTGATCGCTTAAAGGAAATCGATGTACCAACCCTAATCCTTTCTGGCTTCTTTGATTTATCCTCAGCAAACATCAACAAGCTATTCAATGAGCAGATTAAAAACTCGAAATGGGTATTGTTTGAAAATAGTAAACACTGCTCTTATTTTGAGGAAAACGAAAAATATCTGAAAACAGTCAAAGAATTCCTTTTATCCCTTTAGCCAAAAGAAAACGCTGATTACTCAGCGTCCTTTTTTAACCCTTAATTGCTTCAAAAGCCTGTTCGAAATCTTCTTTTAAGTCCTCGAAATCCTCAAGACCAATTGATAAACGAACTAAATCATTGTAATGAGACTTAGGGAACATTAATGTTACAACATCACCTAAGCTAGTAGCTACTGGTGGAATTCTTGTAGCATCGCAGAACTTGCAGAATGCTTCATGGTCACCCTTTAAACGGATACCTAACATACCACCGAATCTTCCTGGAGTGAACATGCTCTTTGCAAGCTCATGCTGAGGATGAGATTCAAGACCTGGATAAATAACCTCTGCAACTTCTTCTCTAGTTTCAAACCACTTAGCTAATGCTAATGCAGTTTCACATTGACGGTCATTTCTAACCTGTAAAGTATGAATACCACGTAATGCTAGCCAAGAATCAAATGGTGAAATATGCTGACCTAAATTATCCATGATATAACGAGCTCTATCCATATCTTCCTTGCTACCAGCTAAAATACCACATAAAGCATCACCATGACCTACAATGTACTTTGTAGCTGAATGAACAACAATATCAACACCAAAATCTAATGGCTTTAATACATTTGGTGAAAGGAAGGTATTATCAACAATAAACTTGCATCCATGTGCATGAGCAATCTTTGCAATCTCTGGAAGATTTGAAAGCTTTAGCTGTGGATTTGATTCTACCTCAAGATAAACAACCTTTGTATTAGGTCTGAATGCTGCCTTTAGCTTGTCTAAATCTAAGATTTCAACACGGCTTGTTTCGATACCCTTTGATGGAAGGATATCTGCAAACATACTTGAAGTACACATAAATGTATCATCAGAACAGATAACATGGTCGCCTGTATTTAGGTTACCTAATAATGAACAGCTTACAGCTGCCATACCACAAGATACAACAAGTGCATCTTCAGCATGCTCTAAAATTCTAATCTTCTTTGCTAACTCATCAGTTGTTGGATTAGTAGTACGGCTATAAATGTAAAGATTCTCTTCCCAGTTAGCGCCTCTTTCTAGCATTTCATCATATTCTTCTGCTGTTTCATAAGCATAAGTTGAAGTTTCATAAATTGGAGTATTTAATGCGTGTGTTCTAGGATCTGGACGCTCACCTGCTCTAACAGCCTGTGTGCCAAATCTCATTTTGCTAAAATCAGTATCATATCTGCTCATAGTTTTTTCTCCTTTTATTAGTTTTTACCAATGATTATTCTACCATAGTTTGCTTCCTATGAAAATTAATATTTTTCCATCGCAACCATTTTCTTCTATATATTTTATAGACTATCTCTCTTATCACAATAAAAGAGCTGTTATCGGTCAATTTTAGCCAATCTCAGCTCTTTTTTATTCTTAATTGTATTGTTCTAATGACTTGTATAAAAGGGCCATAAAAGCTTCAAAATCAAGATCTAAGCCACCCTCAGCATTTGGTTTCTGACCACGAGGAGCCATTTGTGGATCTCTTACATAATCAATACCAGGCTCACTTCCCCTTAGATGACGGCAATCACAAACAGTCATACCTCGAGTTAGCTTTCCATTTAATTCTACATCAATATGCATTGCTGTTCCTTTAACAACAGATTCATCTATTACCCAGGCAACAGCACAGGCATCATGCATACAGGCACTTGGAAGCTTTGCTGTTTTCCTTGTCGCTTCAATAAAGAATTCAGCAATATCTGCAGCCATATTTCCAGCCTTATTGCCCATTGCTCTAAACCTGTCACAATGCTCTTGAGTAATCTGACACTGTCTTGTTAAATTTAAACCACTCATTTTTACATGAATACCAGAATTGAAAACTCTGCTTGCTGCTTCAGGATCTACAAAGATATTAAACTCTGCTGCAGCTGTCCAGTTACCGAAGGTAACAGAGCCACCCATAATAGAGATTTCCTTAATTCTTTCAGCTATTTTTGGTTCTTTATCTAATGCCATAGCGACATTTGTCAACGGTCCTGTAGCAATAATAGTAACATCATCATTATTCATCACTGTTTCAATAATATAATCCACAGCATGCATTTTTTCTACCGTTCTATCTGTTTCAGGCAATCTTTTTCCACCGCATAAGTCTAGTCCACTTTCTCCATGGAATTGTGGTGCAGTCACTAGTGGCGCAACTAATGGTCTGCTACAGCCAGCATATACCTTGATATCTTGTCCTAATACATCCAAAACCTGTAATGCATTTCTTGTCACATTTTCCAAGGAGCAGTTTCCACCAATAGTAGTAACGCCTAAAACATCTAGGTTTGCACATGCAAGAATCATACCAAAGGCATCATCATGCCCAGGATCACAATCTAAAATAACCTTTTTCTTTGTCATCTTTTTTCTCCTTTAGTCCACCAGAATAGAACCACCGATAAACTCTCTGATAATACTATTATTACAAATTTCTTCCTCTAATTCTTTAGAAATGCCCTTTACTGCTCTTACCCTTTTTAATAGGCTTTGAGCCTTTGGATAATATGGACTATCATCCTTCACACTCTCTAATAGTGGAATAATATATTGACCAATAACTGCCGCTTCATAAATACAATAGGTATTGAAGGTAGCATCTGCTTCATCAATATATGGGAAGATGTTTTCTTCTTCACCATCTCTTACCTTACTCCAAAGCTCTAATGTTCTTTCAATCTTTGTATTTCTGGCGCGATAATCTCGACAGATTCTTCGAATCAGACGGATATCTGTATTGGATAAACGATCATATTCATTGTTTCTAATGCAGGAAACTGGAGAGATATAAATCTTGAATTTATCCTCATCTGCAATCGTATCTGTCAGTTTTTCATTTAATGTCAGAATTCCTTCAATTACTAATATGGTATCATTAGTGACTTTTTTATAATTCTTCCCATAAACCTTATGCATGCTTTCAAAATCAAAGATAGGAGCATCCACTGTTTCCCCAGCAATCAAACCATTAATATTATCCTGGAATAGCTTTACATCGATTGCCTCAATGCATTCATAGTCATTTTGACCATCCTTGCCTTTAGGCATCTCTTCCTTTTCCACATAATAGTCATCCGTTCCCATATAAAGAGTTTTAAGCTTTAATTTTTCTAGCTTCTGACATAATCTTTTCGCAAAGCTTGTCTTTCCTGAGCTGGAAGGTCCACAGATTAAAACAACCCTTTTCTTACTAGCAGCAATACGATCCGCCAGCTTTGTTAATCGAGTATCGTGAGTCATTTCCTGAACCATCATTATGAGGGTAATCTCACCATTTTCTACTAATTCATTAAGTGAATCTACATCTGGGCAATAGGAAATACTTGCATACTCATTGGCTTCTTCAAACATCTCAAAAAGCTTTTTCTGCTCTTCTGCAATTAGTTTTTCTGGTGTCAGATAATGTGGATAGGTCAACAGCAAACCTTCCTTATACGCCTTTAAATCAAACAAATCTAATAGCTTTGTATTGTTATAGCATCCATCCGCAAAGCAAGCACCAAATCCATTGATTGTATACTGCGAATCATTACTTTCAATCTCAACATCATCATCTATCAGCTTTCTCATCTGTTGCTTTATCAATTGAATTTCCTGATTCGTAACATCCCTATTTGTTTCAAAATAGGTTCCCTTATTAATGGCACCAACAACAGAAAATCTTATATCCTTCACTACCTGGGTAATACTATACCCTAACAGAAGAACTAATGTATTCTGGTATTGTCTCCAATCCAAATCATTTATAAAGTTTTTCATTCTATTTCTCCACGATAATTAGTGGTACATACACCTCATCATCAGAATAGCCAGCATGCTGTGAGAATAATGGCCAATCATCCTTAGTCATTAAACATCCATCATTATCTTGCCCAATCGCTATAAAGTCACCCAAAGACTCTACAAATCCTTCATGGTATTCTCCTGTACCAAATAAACCCATATCCAAAACTTCCTTGGCTGTTAACAATTCGAATTTATCACCAAAATATTTTAAGAATAGTTCTTCAAATTTCTTTTGTGTTCCATCCTTTACCTTAAAGCTGCAAGCTCTAGGTTCAATTGAGGTTGGACGAACTAACAATTCAAATAAATCAGGGTAATTCTCCAAATAAGAATTATTTACAATAATATGTCCATGATCCGCTACAACAATGACTAGTGAATCTGTTAGCTGACCGCATAGCTTTTCCACAATATCATTTCTTTCCTTAATCAATGCCTTTACCTCTGGTGCATCAGGACCTAGCTCATGCATTAAATGGTCAGGCTCATTGTTATAGACATACATATATTTCTTTCCTGGCTTTTCACAAACCTCAATTACTTTATGAACCATATCCTCTAGACCATCGTAGGTAATATCCCCAAAATCTGAAATATTATGTGCTTCATATTTTCCAGCGTTGTTAATCTGATCAACTACAGGTACATAAGCTCTTTCATCAATGACTGCCTGGCTGCAGTTCTCTCTTGTTCCCTTAATGGATTCCATAAATAAGCAGGCAACCTTATCAATGCCACTTAAATAGGTATTCCAGCCTAACCAGCCATGCTCACAAGGATTTAATCCTGATTCAATCGTTGTGGTTGCAGCGGTAGTAGTTGCAGGGAAAATACTTGTAATTCGATCTACTCTATGTCTAAGAAAGAAATCATCCTCCGTTAGCGTTCTGCGAAGAATATTGTCACCCATACCATCAAATAGCATCACAATAACATTCTTTGGCTGCTTTCTTTCTAATATCTCATCTATTTCCTTTAAACCATTATGCTTGCAGGTTACCTCAAAATACTTTTGTACTGAACAAGCAATATTCGTCAAGCATCTATTATAATCATTCTTTAAAATCATGATTTATGCCTCCTTATGTAATATTCAATTATAGCATTGATTAATGCTCAAAAAAAGGACAAAGGTGAAAACCTTTGCCCTCTTGCTTTTGATTTTTATCCCTTAATACCACCACGTGATACACCATTAACGATGTACTTACGGCAGAATAGGAATAAGATTACCATTGGTAATACTGTTACAGTTGCAGCAGCTAGCTGTAGCTGTGGATTTGAACCCGCATCAGTCATGAATACGAATACACCCATTGGGATAGTTCTGTTCTCAACTGAGTTAATTGTTAACTGAGTCCAGATGAATGAGTTCCAAGATGCAATAGTATTTAATAGTAAGATAGTTACTAAAGATGGCTTTGCGATTGGAACCATTACCTTCCATAAATATGTCCAGTTACTAGCACCATCAATCTTAGCTGAGTAGTACAAGCTATCTGGGATAGTCTGGAAGAAATTCTTTAAGATATATGTATAGAAGATAGATGTAGTAAATGGAATTACTAATACTGGAAGCTTATCGATTAAACCCCATGCAGTAACTGTACGGAAGTTTGTGATAACCATCATTTCAAATGGAACCATCATGAATGATAGTAATAAACCGAAGATCACTTCTCTTCCTCTAAACTTTAATCTAGAGAATGCGAATGCAGCTAAAATTGTTGTAAATGAGTTAATTGTAACCTGAGTTACAGTAACGATTACAGAGTTCATGAAGAATCTTGCAAATGGAGCTGCCTTAAATGCTTCTACGAAATTTGAGAAGTTTAAGAAATTACTTGGAATCCAAACTGGAGGCCAAGAGTTGTATTCTGCTGTTGTCTTCAATACTGAAGTAATCATCCAGTAGAATGGGAAGAACATGATAAATCCACCAATTGATAGGAAGAAGTAGATCATGAATTTTTTAATAAAGTTTCTTGCTTTCATTATTCATTCTCCCTTCTATTAGTTATCAAACTTACTCTGTACATATCTCTGAATCATTGTGAATACAAAGATAATTAAGAATAGTAAGATAGCGGCAGCAGATGCCATACCTAAACGATGGTTAGAATAGAACTGTTCCTTAATGTAGTAAACGATAGTATACATGTTTCTACCTGTAACACCAGCTGAACCATTCCAGAATGGGATAACTTCGTTATAAACCTTGAAGGCTGAAATCATATTAACAATCATTGTTAAGAAGATTGTTGGTGTTAATAGTGGAACTGTAATTCTAAAGAACTGCTTTGTTGAGCTAGCGCCATCAACCTGAGCTGCTGTGTAATATAATGGGTCAATATTCTGTAAGCCTGATAGTAATAGAATGATGGTAAATGGCATCATATTCCAAATACCGAAGATAATTACTACCCAGATATTCATATCTGTCTGACCTTGAACGATATTTAACCATTCCAAAGGCTGGCCACCAAATAGCTGAATAATCCAGTTGAAGATACCATAATTAGTGTTGAACATGTACTTGAATACTGTACCAACGGCAATTGATGATGTTACAAGTGGTAAGAAGAAAGCTGTCTGGAAAATAGCGATACCCTTGATTTTCTGATTTAATAAGTTAGCAATAACAATTGATAATACTGTAGCTACAGGAACTACTGTAAATACATACTTGAAGGTATTAAAAATTGCTGAACGGAAATTCTTATCACCGATAACCTTTGTGTAGTTTTCAATACCCCAACCAGTATAGTTACCTGATAGACGATATCCGTTTTTAAATGACATAAATACAACGTTAAAGATTGGATATACTGTGAAGATTAGTAATCCAACAGCAAATGGTAATAGATATAATAGCGGCTCCCATTCCTTGTTAAAGAAATTTGGATCCTTCTCCGCATTCTTTTTCTTAACAATAGCCATTAGATTCTCTCTCCTGTCTCCTTGTCAAATAGGAATACACCCTTGCCTCTTAGCTTAATATCAACTGAATCACCTACAGCATATGTATAGTCATTTGATAAGTAAACTCTGATTGTCTGATTACCAACCTTAACGAATGCTAATTCTTCCTTACCCATTGTATATCTCTGAGCAATAATTGCTGTGAAATCTGTTGTTTCCTGATTTAACTGGATAGCTTCTGGTCTGATTGCTAATACAACCTTCTGACCTTCCTTTGCATTTGGATAGTTTACATTGATTGAACCTGATTCATCAGCTAAAACGAACTTTCCATCATGCATATAGCCTTCTAGCTGGTTGATAGGTGGATTACCGATGAATGAAGCAACGAATAGATTTGCTGGTTCATCATATAATTCCTGAGGCTTAGCAACCTGCTGTAGCTTACCAGATTTCATTAATACAATCTTATCAGAAATTGCCATAGCTTCTTCCTGGTCATGTGTAACGAAGATAGCTGTAACACCAGACTGCTGCTGGATTCTTCTGATTTCTTCTCTCATTTCAAGTCTTAAACGAGCATCAAGATTTGACAAAGGTTCGTCTAATAGTAATAATCTAGGATTCTTTACTAAAGCTCTGGCAATAGCAACACGCTGCTGTTGACCACCAGATAATTCCTTTGGTTTTCTGTTTAAGTACTGATCAATCTGAACTAGCTTTGCCATTTCAGTTGCCTTAGCAATTCTTTCAGCCTTTGGAACCTTCTTGATTTCTAGTGGGAAGCAGATATTCTCTAAAACTGTCATATGTGGATACAATGCATAGTTCTGGAATACTAAACCGATACCTCTATCCTGTGGAGGAATGTTTGTTACATCATCGTTATCAAACATAATCTGTCCACTTGTTACAGGTAGAATACCAGAAAGCATGTTTAGCATTGTTGACTTACCACATCCTGAAGGGCCTAATAGTACTACTAGTTCTCCATCCTCATAAACCATGTTGAAGTGGTCACATGCAACAACATCACCAAACTTCTTTACTAAATCTTTAATTTCTACTCTCATATTATTTTATACCTCATTAGTTATACATTTATTATATAACAAAAAAGGGACTTATTTATAGTCCCTTTATTGTTTAATTGAATAAAATATTATTTATTATTCCATTGCTAATTCGTCAGCAACATATTCGTAAGCAGACTTCATAGCTTCATCAATACTTGTACCAACAGCTAAGTCAGCCATCATATTCTGTAAAGCCTTTCTTACATGAGTTGCAGCAGTTCTAGCATGAGTAGCACCAGCAACATCTGGTCTTAAGCAATTTAATGCCTTGATTGCAGCTGTATCCTGACCAATGAAGTTCTTATAAGCTTCAACTTCTCTTGTTCCTGACATACAAGCTAAACCAACCATTGCTTCGCACCAGCCAGCGTTAACTTCTGG
>DCGH01000031.1 GCA_002315205.1 Erysipelotrichaceae bacterium UBA1783 | reverse complement strand
GCCTCATCAAGAATAAGAACCGGCGGATCGGCTACCGCTGCTCTCGCAATTGCCAATAACTGTCTCTGTCCCTGTGATAAACTTCCTCCGTTTCCTGTAATAACAGTGTTATATCCTTCCGGAAGACGAGATATGAAATAATGTGCATTGGCAAGTTTCGCTGCCTCTATACATTCCTCATCGGTCGCATCAAGTTTGCCATATCGAATATTCTCCATTACTGTACCGGTAAACAGTCGTGTTTCCTGCAAAACTATACCAAGAGAATGACGCAAATCATCTTTTTTGATTTTACCGATATCTATTTCATCATATCTGATCTTTCCGTCCTGAATATCATAGAAACGATTAATCAGATTGGTAATAGTTGTTTTACCAGCACCAGTAGCACCGACAAAGGCAACCTTCTGTCCTGGTTCAGCATAGATATCAATATCATATAGAATCTGCTTTCCTTCAACATAAGAGAAGTCTACATGGTCTAATACTACAGCACCCTGTAGCTTTACTAAAAGGTCATCGCCACCTTCAATTGGCATTTTCCATGCCCATGTTCCAGTTTCTTCTTCAACCTCTTTCATAAATCCATTTTCATCCTCAACAGCATTGACTAAGGTAATAATACCTTCATCTACTTCAGCTGCTTCATCTAAGAAAGCAAAGATTCTGGTTGCACCAGCCATCGCCATAACAATAGAGTTGAACTGGTTTGCTAATTGAGAAATAGGGTTAACGAAGTTTCTTGATAATGTTAAGAAGGTTACAATGTTACCTAAAGTTAATACTGAGAATCCCTTTAATGATAGATTCATTGTTCCATGAATTGCCATATAAGCACCTAAAATAGCCAGAATGATATATTGAACATAGCCTAAGGCACCATTTAATGGATACATACTATTAGCATGTCCATTGGCATTACCGGCATTAACCTTCCAGGCTTGGTTTAATTGATTGAATCCTTCAATGGATTTATCCTCGTGATTGAAAACCTTAATTACCTTTTGACCATTGATCATTTCTTCAATATAACCATTTAAAGCTCCAATAGATTTCTGCTGACCGATAAAGTACTTGGCAGCGGTACCACCAATTTTACCAGCTATCTTTAAAATAAAGAATACGCAGATCACAACGACAATGGTTAAATAAATAGAAACAGTCAGCATTGATACAAAGACAAAGATAATAGAGAATGATGAGCTTAAAAACTGAGTTAGTGACTGGCTGATCATCTGACGTAATGTGTCTGTATCATTGGTATATAAAGACATAATGTCACCATGGCTTCTGGAATCGAAATACTTGATTGGTAAAGTCTCCATATGCTCAAACATTTCGTCTCTGATTTCCTTTAAAACACCTTGAGCAACCCTAGCCATTAAAATCTGATATAAATAGCTGGCAACAACACTTAACAGATAAACACAGCCCATTAATAGTAATGAACGAATCAAACCTGATAAATCAGGATTACTTACTCCAATTAATGGCATAATGTGATCATCAATTAATGACTGTAGAAATAGAGAAGAGATGACTCCAGCTAATGAAGTTGTAACAATACAGAAGAAAACAATAATAAGCTGCTTCTTGTAGTTTCTAAAATAACCTAATAATCGTTTTAAGGTATCTTTATTGATTGTACGCTTTTCAGGCATCATACCTTGTCCTTTTGGCATATTACTTACCTCCCTTCTTATTCTGTGACATATAAATGTCTTTATACATATCACAGCTTTCTAATAGCTGTGTATGAGTTCCATTTGCTAAAACCTTACCATCATGCATAACGATAATCTGATCTGCATTTTGAACGGAAGAAATTCTTTGAGCAATAATTACCTTTGTTGTTTCAGGAATATAGGAAGCAAAGGCCTGCTGGATTAAGGCATCAGTCTTAGTATCAACAGCACTTGTAGAGTCATCTAAGATTAAAATCTTAGGCTTCTTTAATAAGGCTCTGGCGATACATAATCTTTGCTTCTGACCACCAGAAACATTGGAACCACCCTGTTCAATATAGGTGTCATATTTATCAGGCATCTGCTGGATAAATTCATCCGCACAGCTCATTTTACAAGCTTCAATAATATCTTCATCTGTTGCGTTTTCATTACCCCAGCGAAGATTTTCTTTAATAGTGCCTGAGAATAGCTCGTTTTTCTGTAGTACCATAGCAACGCTATCTCTTAATACTGTTAAGTCATAATCCTTAACGTTAACGCCACCTACACAGACACTACCATCTACAGCATCATATAAACGTGGAATTAACTGTACTAGTGAGGTCTTAGAAGAACCAGTATCACCAACAATACCAATCGTCTGACCAGATAGGAAATGAAGATTAATATTGTCTAATACCTTCTTATCAGCTTTTGAAGCATAGACAAAGCCAACATTGTTAAACTGAATGTCTCCATCCTTTACTTCTGTAACTGCATTTTCCTTTGAATAGATATCTGATTGTTCATTTAGGATTTCAGCAACACGTTCCATATTAGACCATGAGATGATAATCATAACAAATACCATTGATAGCATCATTAAGCTGATTAAAATCTGCATATCATATTGGATTAGAGCCATTAGATTACCAGTAGTTAATCCTAAGGCAGGATTATTACCACTGGCAATAACTCCCTTAGCACCTAAATAACAGATTAATAGCATTGAAGAGTAAATACATAGCTGCATACTTGGGCTGTTGAAGGCAACAACACTTTCAGCTTTAACAAATAGCTTGTAAATCTTTTCAGATACAGATTCAAACTTATTGATTTCAGTTTTTTCCTGGTTGAATGTCTTTACAACACGAATGCCACGGATGTTTTCCTGGGCAACATTGTTTAGCTTGTCATAGGTTCTAAATACCTTTTCAAAGAATGGATGTGCTTTTATTGCGATAAAGCCTAAAGCAAAAGCTAATATTGGAATGATTACCAAGAAAATAATAGAAATCTGCCTATCAATTCTAAAAGCAAAGATTACTGCAAAGATCAGCATCATTGGGCTTCTGATTGCCATACGCATGCTCATCTGATAAGCCATCTGGATATTTGTAATATCGGTAGTTAAACGAGTTACAATACTTGCGGTAGAAAACTTATCGATATTGGCGAAAGAGTAGGTCTGTACCTTCTTATACATATCCTCTCTTAAATTAGACGCAAATCCTGCAGCAGTATTAGCTGCAACTCTAGCAGAGAACATACCAATAGCCATCTGCATTAATGCTTCTAGGAATAAGAACAGGCCAAATTTAATTACCTGATTCATGTTGCCATTAGTAATGCCATAATCTAATAGATTAGACATCGTTAATGGAATTAGAATTTCAAACAATACCTCAACCGTTGATAACAACATTGTTATTAAGGTTGGTGTTTTGTATTGACGTACACTTTTTAATATTGTTTTAATCATTGTTTTTCTCCTTTATGTCGTTAATGGCTATCTTTAAACCATCGTTAACTTTTTTTAATAGATCGAGTAGCTGTTGCTTTTCTTCATTAGTTAAAGTGCCATCTAATATTGCCTCATGCTTTAAAACGGTAATATCAAATTCTTTTTTAACATCAAGTGCTTTTTCAGTGTGTGTAATAATACGATTTCTTCGATCATGTTCATCGATGGTTACACTAACAAAACCATTCTGTTCCAAACGGGATACTAAACCAACAACCGTAGGATGAGAAACATTTAGGAAAGAATCAATTTCCTTTTGTGTTACTGAGCCACCATTTTTGTAGATATAGCTTAATACATAACCTTGTGCCTGCGTTAAACCACAGTTCTTAAAATTACTGTTCGCTAAGAAAATCATTTTTTCGTTGACATTTTTTAATAAATGTCCAATATCTGAATGTTTCATATGGACCTCCAATCTGTAGTACGCTACATATTATAAGGCGTCTTTTTTGTGGATACAAGAAAAAATGTAGCATGCTACAGATGAAAACGGTTACTATTATATTTAATTTGTGAATATTTACAATAAATAAAGGTTTTTATAAAAGATAGTTCATGATAAAATAAAATGAAGATTTAGGGGTAAATATGAACAAAAATGGAATAATTATTGCGGTCACTGGTAAAGGTGGTGTCGGTAAAACATCCTTATCAGCAGCAATTGTAAGGCAATTAATAGAAAAGTATCCAGAAAAAAAGATTCTCGCTATTGATGCAGATCCAGCTATTGGTTTAGCAACAGCATTAGGGGTTGAAGTAGAATTGACGATTGACAATATTCGCCAATCCTTTGTCAAAGCAGCAGAATCAGGAAATACCAAGCAGGCTATTGAGATGTTATCTGAGGCAAGATATCAGATTATGGATGCGGTAGTGGAGAAGGATGGCTTTTCTTTTTTAGCGATTGGCCGACCAGAATCCTCAGGCTGCTATTGCAAGGTGAATGCCTACCTTAAGGAAGTCATCTCAATATTGTCTGAAAACTTTGATTATGTTGTTATTGATGGTGAGGCAGGAATTGAGCAGGTTAATCGAAGAGTGATGGAAAAGGTAACTCATTTATTACTTGTTTCCGATGGCTCACAAAAGGGTATTGGTGTAATCAAAACAATTCATCAGGTGGCTAAGGAGCTCACAATGTATCAAAGAGCTGGTGTCATATTAAATCGATTATCTTTTAAGGGTATGACAACGGAGTTTGATTTAGATGATTTAGAGCTATTGGCGAAAATAGGAAATGATGATCAGCTATTAGATAATGATATGTTAGGGGATAGCGTATTTGAATTAGCTGATTCAGCAAATATTATCATTGGTGCGAAGGAAGCACTAGAAAAATTAGATGTGATTTAGGAGATAAAGCTATGAGAGATTTAAAGCATTTATATTATTTTGAAAATCTGTTAACAGAAGCATATAACGATTTGGTTCGTCAAGGGCAAGCTGAAGGAAAGAAGTGTGTTGCAACAGTATGTGAAAACATTCCAGAGCCATTATTAAATCTGGATGGCTGCTTCTCAGTGCGTTTACGTGCACCAAGAACAGGCTCTATGGAAATGGGAACTTATTATTTGACAAGCTTTTTATGTGAATATACCAGAGCATTACTTGAAAGAGCAATTGAAGGTGGATTTAATTTTGCTGACTGCTTAATTACACCAGATGGCTGTTCAATGCTAAATCGCTGTATTGAAAATATGGAGCTGTTAAAAACGATGGAGAAGGATGATTTCTTCTATCAGTATTTAGAGATTCCAATGAAGGCGGATGATAATGGCTTGAATCTATATGTTCTGCAATGCAAAAACCATGTATTAAAGCCATTAAATGAAAAGTTTGGTATTGATACTAGTGATGCAGCAATTCGTAAAGCAGTAGAGAATCACAATAGAATGTGTAAGCTGGTAAGAGAAATTGGCGAATATCGTAAGGAAGAAAATCCACGAATTACTGGTTATGAATATCATGTCATCTGCTTAGTAACCTATGTATGTCCTCAATATTTATTAATTGATAAATTGCAAGAGACATTAGAAGAGCTAAAGACAAGAGAACCAGATGCTAAAAACAAGTATCGTGCAAGAGTTGTATTAGTTGGCTCTGAAATTGATGATGAGAATGTTGTGAAGCTAATTGAAGATTCTGGTGCTTATGTTTGCGCTGATAGATTCTGCTATGGCTCTTTCCCTGGTAGAGATGAAATTACATTAACTGAGGATGAGGATGCTCTAACGCAAATCTGCCGTCAATATATGTATAGAGGACAGTGCCCTAGATATATGAATCAGGCAAAGATTTTAGGAAGAAGAACATACGTTAATGAATTAGCTAAGGAATATAAGGCTGATGGTATTATTTATGAACAGATGAAGTTCTGTGATCCATGGGCTTATGAAAGAATGGTTGGTTCACATGTATTAAGAGAAGAATTTAACTATCCTGTATTAACCGTTGATAGACCATATGCAATTGGTACTTCAGGACAGATGAGAACAAGAGTTCAGGCTTTCGTTGAAAGCATTGAAATTAAGAAGATTCAGGGAGGTAAGAAATAATGGCTAAGGAAATTGGAAAAGACAGACTTGGCGATTTCTATACAACTGGAAAGGTTAGAAACCGCAGAGAATGGCGTGGCTTCAAGGATACATTCTATGATTACACACGCTGGTTAAAGATTTTAGGCATCTTAGCAGGATTTATTTACAAGCCTAGAAATATCAAAGCATTCTTCCGTTATAGATGGATGCTAAACTTCTTGGCAGCTCCGATGATGGTTGACCGTCATACTCAGGGCTTAAGAGGACCACAGCTAAGAATCGCCCATGAAGAATTTGACTTGGTAATGTATGATGTTGCCAAGCTATTAGATGGAATCTTCAGAGCTGATAGAAATATTGGTAATGATACAGAATTCAATAAGAAGGTTGTGTTAGTTGATGAAAACGAAATGACAACATTTATGATGGGGTTCCCAACATTAAAGTGCTTCTCAAGAGAAACTCCTTCTGTTTATGTATCTGTTTTATTAAACCAGCATGCTGCTGAGCATTATATTGATGTTGCACAGGAATTTGGTTTACCTGGTGATGTCTGCCCAATGCCTGAAGCAGAGGCTGGCGTATCAATTGATGATGATTTCCCTATCCTTGGTGCTTGCGCAGTACAATGTAATACAACCTGCGACGGCTCTTTATTAGGAAATGGTGTCATTTCGAAGAGATTAGAGCTTGAAGATGGTGTACCTTGCTTCCAGCTAGCTGCACCATTAAGACATAGAGAAGATGATGTTCAAGAGTATGCTGCCCAGGAAATCAGAAACTGTATTGCCTTTATTGAAAAGCATACAGGTGTAAAGTGGGATTGGGATGCTTACTTTGAGTGTGCGAAGCGTGTCAACATTTCCACCCGTTACCGCCAGGAATGGCTGGACATGAATAAGACTCCTTATCCCCAGGTCTTCGGTTCCAACCTGGCTCTTTACACAGAGACCAACTACATGGCCATCTGCGGTAAACTGCAGGCCTTCGTTGATACCGATAAAAAGATCAATGAGCTTGCTCAGAAGGGATATGAGGCAAAGCATATGATGGCGAAGGAGTATCGTCATCGTGCCATCATCTGGGGTGTTCAGTCTCACTTCTACATGGATTTCTTACTTTGGCTCTTAAACTGCTGGGGCATTGTTCCACTTACCGACATGCTGTCCATGGTTTCCACC
>DCGH01000007.1:14005-20670 GCA_002315205.1 Erysipelotrichaceae bacterium UBA1783 | reverse complement strand
AAAATAACAGCCCTAAGGTTTATCCCTAGGGCTTTATTTTTACTTTTTTGAGCTGTTTATTTTTTTACAGCCCCTTAAACTTTATTTCTTCTTAGTCATTTCCTTGTATGCTTTAGCATATTCTCTGTTGTAACCAATCATTACCTCTGGATTCTTATCAAAAATTGTCTTTAGGATTTCATCATATAAGTGATCCTTATTCTTTAAGCCAATGATTAAAGTTCCACAGCTTGCTGTATTGATGAATAGTGAAGAGGAAACCTTAATACCATAGTATCTTTGTGCTTGCTCATATACCCAAAGGATATCAGAGTATTTAACAACCATTGGATTTTCCTTACAGTATAAATAGTCAGAACCAAGTAAAATTTTCTGGTCATTAAGCTCTTCTAGCTCTCTTTCACATTTATCAATGTCCCAATTCTGACTAACAATATTCATACATTTCTTAAAGCTTCTTCTGATTGGCATATAAATCATAAAGAATAAAGCAGCAAATAAAGCAGAGAACAAGGCTCCAATTAACCATAAGTAAGCAGTAGAATTGTCTGAAATGGCACCTTTAGTAGTATCTAGATAATAATAACCGAAATATCCATAAACCTCTTCTTCACTAATTCCATAAACATCAGCATAAATAGAAATCAGATCCGCATCAGCGGCAAAAGCTACACCTTTAATCTGATATGGCAGAGCATCTTCCTCAGTACCATTAAACACAGCAATCTGATGAGATAGCTTCTGTAATTGTGAATCGGAAATAATCATGATGTAACAATAGCCTTCTTCATCAAAAACAGTGTAGAAATAATCAGTATCTCTTTGTGCAACCCATTCACCATCTACAGCATAAATATCTAAGTAGCAATATTTATTTTCCGCACTATAAATTGGGTCAAATGCTTCTGGAGTCTGACTGGTTTCCTTTAAACCAGTAATGCCCGCTAAAACTAAAAAAACAACGGTTACCAATGCAAAAACAGATGCGATGATACCTAACCATCCTTTTTTGAATAATTTCTTTTCAATACTCATACTTGCTTCCTCATAATATAGTAATAATTATTCACTCAAATAAGAAAAAACACAACTTAAATAGAAAAAATATGTATTTTTGTTCATATAAGCGCTTACTTTGGTGGTATAATAGATTAAGAAAAATAGGGAGACTTATAATTATGAGTAGAGAACAGGCAGTTGCAAAACTAGAAAAGTATGGACAGTTACATTTATTAAAGTACGAAAATGAATTAACTGAAGCTGAAAAGGAAAACTTATACAAGCAGGTTTTAGATACTGATATTTCATTAGTAACAAAGCTTGATAAGAAGGATGAAGCTAAGGGTGAAAGAAATATTGAAGGCTTAGATTGCTTAGAGGTTTCACAGATTGAAGCTAAAAAGGAAATCTATAAGGCTACAGGCTTAAAGGCTACAGCAGAAGGAAAGGTTGCAGCCGTATTATTAGCTGGTGGACAGGGAACAAGACTAGGATTTGATCATTCTAAAGGTATGTTTAATGTTGGTATCACAAAGACTTTATATATCTTTGAACAGCTAATCAGAAATTTAAAGGATGTTACAGATGAGGCTGGTGCTTATGTTCCATTCTATATTATGTGCTCTGATAAGAATGTAGATGAAATCACAGCATTCTTCAAGGAACATGACAACTTTGGTTATCCAAGTGAATACTTAGCATTCTTCACACAGGATATGGCTCCAAGCTGTGATTATAATGGTAAGATTTATTTAGAAGAAAAGGGTAAGATTAGCTTATCTCCAAATGGAAATGGTGGATGGTTCTCATCATTTGCGAATGCCGGTTTATTAGATGATGCAAGAAATCGTGGCGTTGAATGGTTAAATGTATTCGCTATTGATAATGTTTTACAGAGAATTGCTGATCCAGTATTCACAGGTGCAATCATTGAAGAAGGCTATGTATCTGGTGGTAAGGTTGTTAGAAAGAAGAATGAGCAGGAAAAGGTTGGTAATCTTTGCTTAGAAGATGGAAAGCCTCAGATTGTAGAATATTATGAAATGACTCCTGAGCTATTAGCTATGAAGAAGGAAAATGGTGATCCAGTATTTAATTTTGGTGTTATCCTAAATTACACATTCAGAATGGATAAGCTTGTAGATATTATCAATAAGGAAATTCCATTACATATCGTTGAAAAGAAGATTCCTCATTTAGATGAAAATGGCGAATTAGTAAAGCCTGAAAGTCCAAATGGATATAAGTTTGAAACTTTAGTTTTAGATATGATTCACTTAATGGACAACTGCTTACCATATGAAGTAATCAGAGAGCATGAATTTGCACCTATCAAGAATGCTACAGGTGTAGATAGTGTTGAAAGTGCTAGAGAGCTATTAAAGCTTAACGGTGTTGAATTATAAGAAATAAAGGTGCTTGAAAAAGCACCTTTACTTTTTATTTTTGATTTTTGAAATCATTTCTTTTCTTTTACCAACATATTCTGCCAAAACCTCTGATATTGGTTTAATTGAATGATAAGCTAAGAAATAGTGAGAATGTGTCTGATATTGTTTTCTTACATTGGCAAGCTCCATTTTGAAGTTTTCAATTTCAACAACAACATTGTTTTCAATAGCAGCCTTCTTAATCTTTGCGATGATGTTACTTGAGTAAATTAAATCTAAAAGGAAGATACCATAGAACATACCAATGAAGAATGTATATAGCTGATTATTCATTAGCCAGATAACCAGATCCTCCATAATTGGATGTAAGCTATAGAAATAAATCATTCCTAAAATACCCCAGAAAAGGGTAAATAAAGGGCAGATAACAGTGTCGATGTTTCCCCAGCAATCACTATAATCCCATAGCTTAACCTTCAAAACTCTTAAGCAATATTCTCCAGCAATAAATTCAATGAAAGTCATGGCCAAGGCCATAATGATAAAAAGAATTATTCTGTTAAATACAATACCCTCAAATATTTTTACATTGATAAGTGTAGCGATAATGTATAGTCCAACAAGTCCAAATCCATATAATGGTAACCAAGGCCCTAAACAATAGCCCGGATTAATCCAACGATGCTCAGGATTAGCATTAGAAAAGAATTTCCTGAAAACAACCTCTATACACCATCCCATCATAGCCCCTACGGCAAATAAAAAAGTTAAAATAATAAAAATTTTCATAATATACCTCACAAATGAAAAGGCACTAAGTAGTGCCTTGATTTTTTAATCAGCTGCTGCTTTTCTGTTCATTATTTCTATTGCTAAAGCGATGCTTAAGCAAATTGCTGGGTCATAACAATCCCCAATATTTATTTCTATAACGCTTTTTAAAGAAAAAGCATTTAAATCAATCGTTGCCACCAATTCTTCATCATTCGTTAATTCAAAATGAGAACCCCAAAAGTTTCCATTGATATTTAAATCAGAATCAACTAAAGTAAATTCATTTTTGAAAACAGATCCTTTTCTGACGATGGTACCAACCAGAACATCATTAGCATATAATTCGAAAACGGTTTTTAATCCAGATGATTTTTCAACAATATAACCAATCTTCTGCTGATAACAATCATAAAGATTGCGATCCCATTTCAATAAAGAATTACTGCTGTCTGCATAATAAGCAATATTATCTGCTTCATCATAGATTTCATAATCTGTATTGATCAAACCTTGCTGCTTAATTATGTATTTCATACAATAGCCCCCTTTAGGATTAATTTAGCCATTGCTAGCAGAAGCAGCAGCTGCATCTTGTGATGCCATCACTGCATCAATAGCTAGCATAATAGAGATGGCAATAATAGGATTGTAATTATCATCAATTTCAATGCCATATTTATCGCCAAAGGTCCACCACTGCTTTGAAATTTCAGCAATAGGGCGACCATTGTCATAAATAGAATACTCATGAGAGAAGAAATCACCCTCAACTGTTAAGCTGGAATTTTCTAAATAATAGCTAGGTGTAAAAAATGTAAATTCCTTGATAATAGTACCAATTAGCTCATCATCAACATAAATGTCAAATTTTGGAAGAAATGTCCAGACTCTCTGGCTGATAAATGCAACCTGCTGCTGATATTGATCATAAACATGAAATTGCTTTCCAAGTGTAAAAAATTTAGATTCAATATAATATACAGNNGAATTACCTGTTTCATCGTAAACATTAAATTTATCTTTAAAGCTGAATAGCTTCTGTTCTACATAATATCTCATCATACTACCTCCTTATTGAAGTAAATATATATTATCTCTGTTAGGTTTATTTGTTAATAGATTTTTCCCTAAATCGATTTTAGGAAAATCCTAAAAAAAGGAACCTGATGGTTCCTTAAATATTAACTTTTAGCTCTTTTAATTTCTGAATTAGCTGCTGGCAATTGTTAAAGACAATACCATTCATATTACACATAACGGCACCTGCAACATTAGCTGAATTATCATCAATGAAGACACATTCTTCTGCTTTCAGATCAAATTTAGAAAGAAGAATATCATAGATTGCCTTTTCTGGCTTTATTGTGCCATATTCATAAGAAATAATCTTTTTATCGAATAGGAAATAATAAGGATATCTCTTCCAGTATTCTGGCTGATTATTCGCTGCATTACTTAATAGGAAAATATCATATCCATTATCTTTTAGCTTGCAGACTAAATCATACATACCATCAATTGGCTTGGAATGGATAGGCCAATTCATAACTAAGTCAGTAGCATACTTCTTTAAATGAGAAGGAAGATTTTTCTGCATCTGATAAATTCCTTCCACAACTGAAAGCTTTCCGTAATCCATTAATACCCATTGATAGGAACGGAAAACCTCTGTAAGTAATATATCTTTGTCTTCCTTTGATAACTTGTAGTTTTCTAAAAACTGAACTGGATTCCAGTCAATCAGAACACCACCCATATCAAAAACTATATTTTTAATCATAAGCTACTTACCTCTTACAAAAATATTATATCTATAACAATGAAATAAAACAAATCTTGACTTTCTTTTTTTCTTTTTTCTATTGTATTTTGCTTGTTTAAATAATGTATTCATTGAAAATGATTTAACAATTAATAATTATGATTTATAATATTAGATGGTGATTTTTATGAAGGAATTATTAGTTATTACCCGCACAGCGGAAGAAACCAAAGAATTTGCTAGAAAGCTTGCAGAATTATTAGAAGAGGGCTCATTATTAACTCTTTCTGGTCAGTTAGGTGCAGGAAAAACAACCTTTACACAGGGTTTAGCAAAAGGTTTAGATATTAAAAAAAATGTTACTTCACCAACATTTACATTATTAAAGATTTACAATGGCAGATTGCCTTTATACCATATTGATGCTTACAGATTAGAAGGTATTGATCAGGATCTAGGCTTTGAGGAGTATATTGATGGTGATGGTGTATGTGTTATTGAGTGGAGTCAGTTTATTATGCAGCTATTACCAGCTGAATGCTTAAATATTGAATTCAGTATTAATGCAGATGAGGCAAGAGCATTAAAGCTTACAGCCTATGGTGAAAAATATGAAAGGATGTTAGATAGATTATGTATTCTTTAGGAATTGAAACTTCTCATAAGTTCTTATTACTAGTTTTAATGGATGATGAAAAGGTTGTGGACTATATTCAATATGAATGTCTAAAAAAACAGTCAGAATATATCATTCCTGAAATTGATAATCTGTTAAACAGAAACAGCTTAACTGTTGAAGACGTTACAAATATCGTTGTCACAATTGGCCCTGGTTCTTATACAGGTGTCAGAATTGGGTTAACTGTGGCAAAGATTTTAGGCTCTATTGCTAAAAAGAGAGTTTATACCTTATCTTCATTACAGCTATATGCTGGCTTAAATGATTGCTATAGCTTTATTGATGCTAGAGCAAATAGAGTATATGTTGGTAGATACTGCAATGGTCATCCATTAATGAAGGATACTGTTTATGAAAATACAACGATGCAGCAGGTAATTGATCAAGAAGTTGAATCTTTAGCATTTATTGGTGACTGGCATTTATTTAATGGGGTCGATTACTATCCTACATTAGCTGAAAACTTCCTTAAGCTAAGAGCTTGCTGGAGAAAGGCTGATAGTATTGATTTATTAACACCTACTTATTTAAAGAGCTCTGAGGAGTATTTAAGAAAATAGTATGATGATCAGAAAGATGAAGGAATCTGATTTACCAGAGATTTTAGTGATTGAAACAGAGTGCTTCCATGATGCATGGAATAAGGATCATTACATNNNNTATGAGCTAAAGGAAAATCCATATTCTAATTTATGGGTAATGGTAAATGAAGAAAATGATGAAATTGTAGGTTACTACGATTTATGGCTGATTTTTGAGCACGCTGAAATAGCAAATATTGGTATTCGTCCAAAATACCAGGGAAAAGGCTATGGCAGTAAGTTAATGGCTCATTTAGAAAATGAAGCTATGAACAATGAATGTGAGACGATTTCATTAGAGGTTAGAGTGTCTAATGAAAAAGCGATTCGTTTATATGAAAGGTATGATTTCTCAGTAATCAATATCAAGCCTGGTTATTACAAGGATGATAATGGCTTTGAGGATGCATACTATATGATGAAAGGAATTTAAGTATGAAGGATGTAATTATTCTAGCAATTGAATCAAGCTGTGATGA
>DCGH01000007.1:13534-13899 GCA_002315205.1 Erysipelotrichaceae bacterium UBA1783 | reverse complement strand
ACAGAGGTTGCAAGTAGAATTCATGTTGAAAACATTTCTATTATTGTCAAAGAGGCATTAAAGGAATCTGGTTTAACGATGGATGATGTGGATGCAGTCGCATTTACCCAGGGACCTGGTTTAATTGGTTCATTACATGTAGGTGTATTAGCTGCCAAGACAATTGCCTGGGCTTATAATAAGCCATTAGTGCCTGTCCATCACTTAACTGGACACATTTATGCTAATGCCTTTGTTGGTGAATTAACCTTCCCACTTTTAGCTTTAGTCGTTTCAGGTGGACATACTGAACTAGTTTTAATGAAGGAAGATTATTCATTTGAAGTGATTGGTTCAACATTGGATGATGCTATTGGTGAAGCTTA
>DCGH01000007.1:4765-13495 GCA_002315205.1 Erysipelotrichaceae bacterium UBA1783 | reverse complement strand
TATCCAGGTGGACCAAAGATTGACAAGCTAGCTAAGGAAGGAAACCCTGTCTATAAGCTACCAAAGCCAAAGACAGATTCTCCATTAGATTTCTCATTCTCTGGATTAAAGAGTGCAGTAATGCAGGCAATCAATAGAATTGAAAGAAATGGTGAAGTAGTAAATACTGCTGATATGTGTGCTTCCTTCCAGGAAACAGCCTTAAATGCTTTATGGGAAAGAGTAGAATATGCTTTAGAAAACTATGAAGTTAAGCAGGTTATTTTAGCTGGTGGTGTTGCTGCCAATAGCAGACTAAGAGAGATTGTTACGGAAAGAATGACAAACAATCATCCAAATGTTTCATTTATTATTCCACCACTAAGATGCTGTACAGATAATGCTGCAATGATTGGAGCTTCAGGCTATATTGCTTATACTAAGGGTATTACATGTGGCTTTGATGTTCCAGCAAAAGCAAGTATGGATTTAGAGTAAGGTTAAAGGATACAAGCTATCCTTTTTCTTTTATTTTAGAAATGTTTATTTGCAAGTGTGCCATAATAGTAAAAATATTAAAATCTAATGGAGGAATATTTATGAACGATGTCATGAATTACATTGTGGAATTAGGGGTAACCTATGGGGGAAAGCTACTATTAGCAATTATTGTTTTAGTTGTTGGACTAATGATAATTAAAGCAGTAAAAAAGATGTTGGACAAGCTACTTAAAAAGAATACCATTGATTAAACATTACAGGTAGTAATTAAGAATGTAGTTAATTGCCTACTATACACTATTGTAGCTGTTAGTGTTATTGAAATCCTAGGCGTTCCAATGACTAGTGTTATGGCAGTGATTGCATCATGTGGTTTAGCTGTTGGATTAGCTTTACAGGGTGCTTTAACCAATTTTGCGGGTGGTTTAATGATTTTAATCTTTAAGCCATTTACAGTTGGAGATTACATTGAGTCTTCTGGTGCTGCTGGTGTCGTTAAAGACATCACGATTTTCTATACAATTATTATTACTTTAGATAATATCAGAATCTCTATTCCAAATGGTGATTTGATGAATTCCAATATCTCTAATTACAGTTCAGAAAAAATCAGAAGAATTGATTTAGATTTCAAGCTTACAAATGATAGCGATGTAGATCAAGATCGTAACGTATTATTAGAAGCTGCAGCAAATACAAAGGGTATTTTATTAAATCCAGAACCATTTGCCAGATTATCAGCTGTTGATGATGATACCTACATCTTTACAGTTCGTGTTTGGACTGAAGTGGAAAATTATTGGGATGTTTATTTTGATACTTTAGAAAACTGCTCAAAGGCTCTTGCTGCTCATGGTATTGATGATCCAGAAGAGAGAATTGCGGTTAGAGTTGTTAAGGAAGAACAGTAATAAAGAGCAAAAGAAAAGGTTTAACTTGAAGATTAAACCTTTTTTTTGTTTAGTTTTTCTTTTTCTTTGGAGCAATTGCTTCTATAGCAATAAAGAATGCATATAGAATTGTCACTGAAATTAAAATGCCTGCAATAATATCAGTTAACCAATGAACTCCAGATAAGGCTCTGGAAATAACCGTAATAAATGCCAACGCATAGAAACCAATGTAAATACCAACCTGAGTTCCTTTTTCCTTGAAGTATCTTCTTAATACCCTTGGTGCACTGCAATAAACAACGATAGCTAGCATTGCATGGCTTGAAGGGAAGCTTGGTTCAGGGAAGGTCTGTCCGGTTTCTAAAATTGGACGATAGTTTAATGGAATCTTGTCAAATAAAACATATAGAGCAATTGTTACAACATATAGAACACCCAATGCAATAATGTTTCTGTCTACCTTAAATAAGCTTTTCTTTTTGATCAGCTGTAAAACACCAATTCCCGCAAATCCTACACAAACTAATAAGGCCATATAGCCAAATGCCTGTGAGATAAAATAGAAACCACCCTTATAGCCAATTAAATCCTTAAACCAGCCATTTAATGTGGCTAAGCCAACTGAAGTATTGACAGGGCCAATAGGCTTTTTATCAATAAAGCAAACAATTAAAGTGAATAGAACAGTAATGCCAAATAAAATAAGCAGGTTCTTTAATTTCTTTTTGTTCATAATAAAACTTCCTCTTTACCATCTTATATTATCACTTAATACAAAAAAAGTAAAAGCTAGCGTAATGAAAGGTCATTTTTAAAATGGTTTCTATATTCGACAGGTGTCATTTTTTCATTTAGCTTAAAGGCTTTAAAATAATGATTGTAGCTATTAAAGCCACATAAAGAGTATAGCTGGTTAATAGGATATCCTTCTAATATATATTTTTTTGATAAATCTATTCTTGCTTTGACAATATATTGGTGAAGTGAAATACCCATTTTCTGCTTAAATTTACGGCAGATATGTTCCCCAGAAACAAAGAACACCTCCTGTAAACGACGAATTGATAAGTCTTCAGATAAGTGATTCTTAACAAAAAGATAAACCTCATCAATAGCTAATTCCTTTTTCTGATTTTGCTGATGAACCTGATCAGAGGTAATGCATGCTCTTAAAAAAAGAACAAGAAATGAAGTAAGCAAGCTTTGACTATAGATCTCTAAACCAAAACGAAGTTTTTCATTTTCCAATGAATCTAGTCGATTTAATAGATTTTTTAAGGCAAGGCTTGTATCTGTATGGCTATGTATAATAGCTACATCATAAGGGACAAAATCAAATTTTTCCTTAAAGCGGAAATCTTTTGTAGACAAATCATTTAACAATGCATCACTAATAGAAAAGCTGGTTAACTGTAAGCTTTTGATTTCATCACATAATATGGAAGCACTCTGATTTGGCTTTAAAAGAATCAGATGATTACTGGTACAGTAATATCCTTTTTCATGAATGAATAATTGAAAGCTATAGGAAGGATTAACAATGATTAAATAATTACTATTTGACTTTATAATCTTTTCCTTATTTCTTTTTACGATAATTGTTGAAATATGATATTCTTTATTCATAATTATCCTCACATCAATAAACGATAGTATTATATCAAAAAAAGATAATTAATGAAATGAGAACTAAGGTATAATTGTTTTATAAAAAATTCACAAAGTAATTTGGAGGAAAAATATGAATAATTATCCTAATCTTTTTGAACCAATAAAAATTGGTAAAACAACTGTAAAAAACAGGATTTTTATGCCACCTTTATCTACAAATCTGGCAAATAAGGGTTATGTAACAGATGCTCTGATTGAGCATTATTCAAATCGAGCAAAGGGTGGTGTAGGTTTAATTATCACTGAGGTTACAACAGTAGAGCCAATCTATACCTACTTACCTGGTGACATGTCAATTTATGATGATTCTTATATTGAAGGATGGAAAAAGCTTGTTGATGCAGTACATCAATATGATTGCAAGATTCTATCTCAATTATTCCACCCAGCGTATATGGCTTTCCCAATTCAAGGAACACCACAGCTGATTGCTCCTAGTAATGTAGGACCATATTATGCAAGAAGTGCACCAAGACCTGCAACAATTGAAGAATTACATACCATTGTTGGTCAGTTTGGGGATGCTGCTAAAAGATTTAAGATAGCTGGTGGTGATGGCGTTGAAATCCAATGCGCCCATGCCCATGGCTTATTAGGAGGCTTTCTAACACCCCTTTATAATAAGAGAACAGATGAATATGGTGGAGATATCAATGCTCGTTTACGTTTGACCCTTGAAGTAGTTCAAGCTGTAAGAGAAAAATGTGGAAAAAATTTCATTATTGATGTGAGAATATCAGGTGATGATTATCAAGAAGGTGGCAATAATTTAAATGATATGATTTATGTTGCTAAGCAACTTGAAAAAAACGGTGTTGATATGCTACATGTTTCAGGTGGAATGACAATTTTAAGAGGAAGTGCAATTCCTGCTCCTGGAACAAAAATGGGATCACATGCAATTGCAAGTGAAGAAATTAAAAAATATGTAAAAATTCCAGTAATTACAGTTGGTAGAATAATTGAGCCTTGGATTGCTAATGAATTAATTGAAAATAATAAAGCNNTGGCTTAACATTAAACGATCAGATTTATGTATGTAAGCAATTAGAAAAAGAAGGCGTTGATTTTATTCATGTTTCAGGTGGTAATACGATTAAGCGTGGAAGCTCAATGCCTGCTCCAGGTACCTCTCCAGCGCCACATGCAAATTGCTCAGAAGAAATCAGAAAGCACATTCATATTCCTGTATCAACTGTTTCAAGAATTAATGAGCCTTGGATTGCTGATGAGCTGATTGCTAATGGTAAGACAGATATCGTTATGATTGGTAGAGCAAATCTATGTGATAGTGAATTTGCAAATAAGGCACTTGCAGGAAAAGCAGAGGATATCAGACCTTGTATTGGCTGTGGCAGATGCTTAACAGGTATTATGTTTGGTAAGCCTATTTCATGTACAGTAAATCCTTCAGTTCAATCAGATAAGATAGATGAAGCTGAAGAAAAGAAAAATGTTTTAATTGTCGGTGGTGGACCTGCTGGATTAGAAGCAGCCTATATTGCTCACAAAAGAGGACATCATGTTGTTTTATGCGAAAAGTCAAATGAGCTTGGTGGATTATTACGCTTAGCAGCAGTACCAATTGGAAAACAGGATTTATGTAAGGTTATTAAATTCATGATCAGAAGATTAGCTAATGAGAGAGTTGAGATTCGCTTAAATACTGAAGTCACTAATGAAATGATTGAAAATGAATTTGCTGGATATGAAGTCATCTGTACAACAGGAGCAAAACCAAAGGAAATTGAAGCATTTAAGGTATTTAAGAATACAATGACTGCTGACGACATTCTTTCTGGCAGAAAATACCCTGGAAAGAAGATTGTTATTATTGGTGGAGGTTCTGTTGGATGTGAAACAGCTGATTATCTGGCACCTTTAATTAATGATATGTTCCCAGCAAATAGAGATGTTACGGTAATTGAAATGACAAATCAGCTAATGATTGGTGAAGGTGGAGCAGCAAAGAGTAAGCTAACCAGACGTTTAATGGAAAAGGGTGTACATATTGCTTTAAGCGCAACCGTTGATGAAGTAACAGAAAATGAAATCAAATATACTAAAGATGGTGTGCAGCATATTATCAAGGATGCAGATACATTAGTATTTGCAGTTGGCTATACACCAACCCCACTACCTTTAGAAAATATCAGTGTCATTGGCGATGCTAATAAGGTAGGAAACTTAAAGGATGCCATTAGCTCAGCATATGAGTTTGCAAAGAAATTATAGGAAAGGAGATTTTGCAAGTGGAAAAGAGATTATTACAGCCAATTCAGGTTGGCAATTTAACATTAAAGAACAGAATTATGTTCCCACCTCTAACAACTGGTTATGAGGAAAGAGATGGATCTATTGGTCCAAGAAGCTTAGCTTTCTATGAAAGATTAGCAAAGGGTGGCGCTAGCTATATTGTTATTGGTGACGTTGCTCCAGTAAGAACAGCATCTCCTACACCTAAGCTATATGAGGATGGTCAGATTCCTACATTTAAGGCACTAGCTGATGCTTTACACAAATATGATGCAAAGGTAGCATTACAGATTTTCCATCCTGAATATGATGTTCCAGGTGTTGGTAGAATGATTGGTATGGCAGGAGCTGCTAGAATGGCTGCTGCTAAAGCAAGGGAAGCTGGAGATATGGCTGCCTTTGGTGAAAAGATGGCTGAAGCTGATAAGATTACCAAGGAAGCTTATGCTAAACTTCATCATGATATGCAGCATTATGTTTCTGAATGTCCTGTTGAAGCATTAATGCAGATCAAGGGAGCTATTGCTAATAGTGCTGCAAAGGCTGCAGAAGCTGGAATTGATGCCATTGAAGTTCATGGTGATAGATTACTAGGTTCTTTATGCTCAGACATCTTAAATCATAGAACAGATGAATATGGTGGAAGCTTTGAAAACAGAACACGCTTTGCAATTGAAGTAGTAAAGGCTATTAAGGAAGCTGCACCTGGTTTAATGGTTGAATATAAGCTTCCAATTGTTACCGTAAATAAGGATGGTTCATTCAGAGGTAAGGGTGGATTGAAGGAAGATGAAGGTGTTGAATTCGCTAAATTGCTAGAAGAAGCTGGAATTGATATGATTCAGGTTGCTCAAGCAAACCATACTGGTAATATGAAGGATACAATCCCACCAATGGGTGAGGTTGAGTATACATGGACTTTACCAATCTGCAGAAGAGTAAAGGAAGCTGTTTCTGTTCCAGTAGCAACTGTTGGTAGAGTAATCACAGCTGAAAGAGGCGAAGAGATTTTAGCAAATGGTGATGCAGATATTATTGCTTATGGACGTTCTTTATTAGCTGATCCAGATTTAGCCAATAAGGTAGCTAATGATGAAGTCATCAGAGAATGTCTAAACTGTAATAAGGGTTGTGTTGATGCAATTCAGGGTAGAAGATATATCTCTTGTGTATTAAATGCTGAAAATGGTGATGAGGCTACAATTTTCATTAAACCTGGTGATGGTGAAAAGAAGGTTGCTGTTGTTGGTGGCGGTATCGCTGGTTTAGAGGCTGCAAGAGTTGCTGCAAGAAGAGGCTATCAGGTAACAGTATTTGAAAAGGGTGAAAAGCTAGGTGGACAGATTAATCTAGCTGCTGTACCTCCAAGAAAGAATGAAATTTTAAGAGCAGTAGAATTCTTTGCAAAGAGCTTACCTGCATTAGGTGTAGCAATCCATTGTGGTGTAGAACCAACAGTAGAACAGCTAAATGAATACGATACAGTTGTTGTAGCAGTTGGTGCTCATAATATGGATTTACCAATGCCACATGAAAACAGCAATATTGTTTCAAGCTGGGATGTTCTAAATGGTTTAGAGGTTGCTGGTGAGGTTGTTGTATTAGGTGGTGGCTTAGTTGGTGCTGAAACTGCAGAATACTTGGCAAATAAAGGATTAAAGGTTACTATTGTTGAAATGATGGATAAGATTGCTGCACAGGAATCTGGCACAGTTCTTCCATTAATGATGGCTGATTTTGCTGCACATGGTGTAACTCAGCTAGTAAACACTAAGGTTTCAACAATTAAAGATAATATTGTTTATGCTACTAATACTGTTGAAAACACTGAAGTAGAATTAAAGGCAGATGTTATTGTTAATGCACTAGGTTCTAAGAAGAATGTTTATGATGTAACTGGTATTACTGCAAATGTTGTTTATGCTGGCGATTGTTCAGGTGAAAGAACTGCAGATATTGCTAGTGCAATCAGAACAGCTTATAAGGCTGCAAACGAAATCTAATAAAAGATGAAAGGTCAGTTATTCTGACCTTTTTTTGTTGGGAAAAATCTTCTATAATAGAGCTATGGAAATTATAAGATCAACGGAAAACAGCAAGGTTAAGCTATGGAATAACCTGAAATTAAAAAAATACCGTGATAAAAACGGTCTTTTCATCGTGCAGGAAAAGCACATGATTGAGGAAGCAATTAAAGCAGGATTAGTAGATACATTAATTGTCAGAGAAACAGTAGAGAATATATATGACTATAATGCAGTTTATGTATCAGATAATGTAATGAAGAAGCTTTCTGAAAATGTCTCTTTAAATGATTATATTGCTGTATGCAAAATGGAAAAGAAACTACTGAATGATAATATTACCAGAGCAGTAGTATTAGAAAATGTTCAGGATCCAGGTAATGTTGGTACCATCATCAGAACAGCAGTGTCCTTTGGCTATGATACCGTTTTGTTAACAAAAGGATGTGCGGATATCTATAATGAGAAAACTATCCAATCCTCTCAAGGAGCAATATTCCATATGAATATTCAACGTATGGAATTAGAGGAAATTGCCAGCTACCTAAAGAAAAATGGATTGGAAATTATTGCTACAGATTTACATAATTCAAATTGGCTTACTGAAGCAAAAATCTCTAATAAGTATGCCATTATGCTAGGTAATGAAGGAAAAGGATTATCGCAACAAGCTATTGAGCTTTCTGATCAGAGAGTAAAGATTGAGATGGAAACCTTTGAATCCTTAAATGTTGCAGTAGCCGCATCCATCACAATGTACGACCTAAAGTATCGTAATCATTAATGAAAATATTTTTCATTAAATCAATGTAAACATTTTACATTTTGCTATTGACATATCAGTATGAAATAGTAAAATGTATTTAAGTAAACCGATGAGGAAGAGTGAGTAAATTTCATAAGCTTCATATAGAGAGTGATCCATTTGGTGGAAGGATAACAGAAGGTTGAGATTGAATGGGCTTCTGAGGGCGAGCAGAATGAAAAGTATGCAAGCCGCAGTTAATCACTGCGTCAACAAAAGTTAACTTGTGTTAGCAAGTGTGAGTGGTCGATTCAATGAATTGACAAGCCGGGTGGCACCACAGGAAGAGTTTATAATCCTGTCCCAGCAATATGCTAGGACAGGATTTTTATTTTATCCAGGAGGTTAAATATGTACATTTTATCAACATGCTGGCGAAAGCCATACAACTACAATGAATTTTAATTAAACGAAATTTTTACAAAAAAGACAAAGAAAAGGAAGGTAGTTATATGAAAAAATTATTCGTTATCTGTTTATCAATTTTAATGGTTTTATCAATGTGTGCATGTTCATCTTCTGATAAGAAGGAAGAAAAAAAGGTGATTAAGGTTGGCATCTGTAATTATGTCGATGATGCTTCTTTAAATCAGATTGTTGA
>DCGH01000007.1:1854-4673 GCA_002315205.1 Erysipelotrichaceae bacterium UBA1783 | reverse complement strand
CAGATTATTGCAAACTTTATTGCTGAAAAGGTTGATGTTATGGTTGGTGTAGCAACTCCAACAGCAATGCTAATGCAATCTGCAACAGAGGATATCCCAATTGTATTTGCTGCTGTATCAGATCCATTAAGTGTTGGCTTAGTTGATTCTTTAGAAGCTCCTGGTGCAAATATTACAGGTACATCAGATTACTTAGATACAAATGCAGTTATGAATTTAATCTTTGCTCAAAATCCTGAAGCTGATTTAATTGGTTTACTATATGATATTGGACAGGATTCTTCCACTACAGCAATTGCTCAGGCAAAAGCTTATTTAGATGCTAAGAATATCAGCTATATCGAAAAAACTGGTACCAATGTAAATGAAATTGAAGATGCAGCACAAGCATTAATTGATAAGGGCGTCGATGCAATCTTTACTCCTAGTGATAATACAGTTATGACCGCAGAGCTTTCTATTTATGAAAAGCTTGCTGCTGCTAAGATTCCTCATTACGCTGGTGCTGATTCCTTCGCTTTAAATGGTTCATTTGTTGGCTATGGTGTTGATTATGCTAATTTAGGTGTTGTTACAGCTGATATGGTTGGTAAGATTTTATTCGATGGTGCAAACCCAGCAACCTTAGCAGTAACTACATTCGATAATGGTACTGCAACAGTGAATGTTGATATCTGCTCAGAAATCGGATATGACTTTGAAGCAGTAAAGGCTGCATTTGCACCTTATTGTACTAAGGTTGTTGAAATTCATACAGCAGAATCATTCAATTAATATCAAAAAACAAAGATTATTCAGGGGTGAAATTCATGTCTCTTTCCATTTTAATTACTGTAGGATCTACAGCATTAGAATTAGGACTAATCAGTTCTTTAACGGTATTAGCACTATTTCTAAGTTACTTCATGCTAAATGTCTGTGACCTTTCTACCGATGGCTGCTTTACGCTAGGGGCAGCAGTTGGTGCAATGGTTTCTTTAAGTGGGCATCCATATCTGTCTATCTTAGCCGCAATGGGCGCTGGTATGCTATCAGGATTTATCACAAGTATATTACAGACATATATGGGTATTGATTCTCTATTATCAGGTATTATCGTTAATACAGGATTATATTCCATCAATATTTTAGTCATGAATAATTCCTCATTAGTTAATTTGAATAAAACAGAGACAGTTTTCACCCAAATGAAGGAATTGTTGAAGGGAACTTTTTTAGAAAAATACAATGTTATTATTGTTGCATTGGCATTTGTGATTTTAGTTGTTATCTTCTTATCACTTTTCTTAAAAACAAGATTAGGTTTAGCTATCAGAGCAACAGGAAATAATATTGAAATGGTAAAGAGCAGTTCTATTAACCCTGCAATTATTACCATCATTGGTTTAGTTATTTCCAATTCATTTACTGCTTTAAGTGGCTGCTTATTAGCTCAATCCAACAAGTCATGTAATATTGATATTGGTTCAGGAATGCTGACAGTAGCCTTAGCTTCATTATTAATTGGTAATGCATTCTTTGGTAAAAAGAAGATTCCGGTTCGTGCAATCGGATCAGTAATTGGTGCTATTATCTTCAGATTGGTTTATACCATTGCTTTACGATTTGATATGAAGGCAAGTATGTTAAAGCTAGTTTCTTCAATTATCGTTATTATTGCTATAAGTGGTCCATATTTAAAAAAGCAATGGCCAATAATCAAACGTAAATATCTTTTGCACTAGGAGGATGGAAAAATGTTAAAAATCACTGATATTACAAAAACTTTCAATCCTGATTCCCCTGATGAAAAGGTTGCGATTGATCATCTTTCATTAACAGTTAATGATGGTGATTTTATCACCATTGTTGGATCCAATGGAGCTGGTAAATCAACCTTGTTTAATTGTATCTGCGGTAACTTTTATACAGATTCAGGAGTGATTGAACTAGATGATAAAGACATTACGATGATGGCAGAGCATAAAAGAGCGAAAAGCATCGGCAGATTATTTCAGGATCCTATGCTAGGTAGTGCACCTAGTATGAGTATTGAAGAAAATCTGGCTTTAGCAGCTTCTTGTGGTGGCTGGCTTAGTTCAGTAACAAAGAAGGAAAAGGAAAGATTCAAGGAAAAGCTAGCTGAGCTTGATATGGGATTAGAAGATAGAATGGAGGCACCTGTTGGCTTATTATCAGGTGGACAAAGACAGGCATTAACCTTAATGATGGCAACCTTCAATCCACCAAAGCTATTACTACTAGATGAGCATACAGCAGCCTTAGATCCTGAAACAGCACAAAAGGTTTTAGTTATTACTAAAAGAATTGTTGAAGAGAATCATTTGAGCTGTTTAATGATTACACATAACATGCAACAGGCTTTAGAGCTTGGTAATCGAACGATTATGATGAATGCAGGAAAGATCATCTATGATGTTCAAAATGAAGAAAGAGCAAAGCTGACTGTTAATGATTTATTGAATAAGTTTAAGGAAGCTTCAGGTAAAGCTTTCGATAATGACAGAATGCTATTAATGTAGAAAAAGGGGAAACCCTTTTTTTATTTAAGCTATTGAAGTATAAATTACACTTTGTAAAATAAAGGTAGAAGATGTCCAATTATCAGCCGGATGAAATCAGAAATTCTGGTATTTGAATAGAAAATAGTTAACTATTTAAGGAGGAGAATATGGCATTAAAGGATTATATTTATAACAAGCCGGTAATCGATACTGATAGGCTTATCATTCGTCCTATGAATAAAGAGGATGTTCCAGCATTAAAGAAATGGTTAGCAGATCCTTCCATATATTTGTATTGGGGAAAAGGAGCAAGCA
>DCGH01000007.1:1626-1846 GCA_002315205.1 Erysipelotrichaceae bacterium UBA1783 | reverse complement strand
AGCAAAGCAGAAAAGAATCCAGAGTTTTTATTTGAAAAGCAAGAGAAACCAACAAAGAGCTTCCATTTAGGAATTGAGGAAAAGAAATCCAAAGAAGTGATTGGTGATTTATATGTCTACCTGATTGAAAACGATCGTATGGCTTCTGTTGCCATACGCTTAGCTCCTTATAGTCACAATCAAGGCTATGGAACTGAAGCTTTAAGTGCTATCACTAATC
>DCGH01000007.1:0-1591 GCA_002315205.1 Erysipelotrichaceae bacterium UBA1783 | reverse complement strand
ATACTGAGCTTCAAAGATTATGGACAGAGGTTGATGTAAGAAATGTTGCATCAGCGAAAATGCTAGAGAAGTGTGGTTATGTTAAGGAAGGATGTATACGCCAGGGGAAAATGGTCAATATGTGGTGTGATTATTATATCTATGGAATTCTGAACAAAGATTTAATTGATAGTTAATGTATTCTCTATTTGTGATTTATTAATACATTTTTTTTGAAATTTAATTTGATATAATATTGTAAAAAAGGAGACCTTATGATAAAGATAAATACAAGTTTTTCAAGCATTAATAAAGAACATTTGATTGAGTGGCGTAAAACAGTTACTGCCGGAGCCATTATTGGTTTTTGTGGTAGTATTTATGCAGCAAATCAAAACGCTATTGGAGCATTTTTATTTGGTATTGGATTAATTACCATTTGTATGTGTAATTTACCATTATTTACTGGCAGATGTGGATCTATGAAGCTAATAACACTAATTCCGGTATTAGCAGGTAATATTATCGGTGCTGTTTTAGTATCCTATGTTTTTCATCACTTCAATGATAGTTTTTTAGTTTTAGGTATTGGATGTGGCATTTTAATGCAGATTGCTGTAGTAGCATACAAGAAAAATCTTCCTTGGATTACTGTAATGTGTGTCGGTGCATTTGTTTTAAGTGGCTATAAACACTGTATTGCAATGTTATACACAACTAATCTAAACTATTTTAATTGGATTTTAGCGTTAATTGGCAATATTATAGGTGCTAAATTGATGTATTATGGTGGTGTAGAGAACAAATAGAGGTACCGATTATGAGTATATGGATTAGCAAAAGTGCCGTTGTTGTTGGTGATGTTGTTTTTGGTGATAATGTATCAGTTTATCACAATACAACCATTCGAACAGAAACAGATCAAATGAGCTTTGGTGAAGGAACCAATATTCAGGATAATTGTGTCTGTCATGGTGATTTAGGTATGCCAGTAATCGTAGGATGCTATGTCACCATTGGTCATGGCTGTATCATTCATGGCTGTTCGATAGAGGATAATTGTCTGATTGGTATGGGTTCAATCATTATGAATAAAGCACATATTGGTAAAAACTGTATTATTGGTGCAGGTAGCTTAGTGACTGAAGGGACAATTATTCCTGATAACTCCGTTGCCTTTGGTAGACCATGCAAGGTGATAAGAGCATTAAAAGATGGAGAAAAGGAATATATTCGAAGTAATGCTGAAATGTATATCAAGGAAATGCAAATACATATCGATTATGAAAATAAATAAAGGTATCTCTAGGGATACCTTTTAATGTCTATAAATTGTTTTGCTGGTCAATAATCCAGCTTGCTAACTGTTCCATTCCTTCATTTGTTTTAGCACTGACTTCAAAGAAGATAGCATTTGGATTCAGCTTAAGTATTCTTTCCTTTGCTGCTTCAAAATCAAATCTGAAGAATTTCTGAGTATCTATTTTAGTAAATACCACAACATCTGCTACAGTAAACATTAGTGGATATTTTAATGGCTTATCGTCTCCTTCAGGAACAGATAATAAAACAATCTTTTTATGAGCTCCTGTATCAAATTCTGCAGGACAAA
>DCGH01000037.1:10214-18254 GCA_002315205.1 Erysipelotrichaceae bacterium UBA1783 | reverse complement strand
GTATTGCATCAACAGGTGTTCATTCTAATGGCTTCTCATTAGTAAGAAAGATTATCTTCAAGGATAACAATTTAGATTTAAATGAAAGCTATGGCTTAAAGAAAAGCTTGGGTGAAACCTTATTAACGCCAACAAGAATCTATGTAAAGCAGGTATTAAATGTCATGAAGGAAGTTGATGTTCATGGCGTTGCTCATATTACTGGTGGTGGCTTCTATGAGAATATGCCAAGATGTCTAAAGGATGGCTTAGGTATTGAAATTGAAAAGGGATCTTGGGATATTCCAGAGATTTTCCCATTCTTACAGAAAAAGGGTAATGTACCTGAGCATGATATGTATAATGTCTTTAATATGGGTATTGGTATGATTTTAGTTGTTGATGCTGCTGATGCTGTAAAGACAATGGAAATCCTAAAGGAAAATGGAGAAAGCCCAAGATTAATTGGACGAGTAGTAGAAGGTGAAGGAGTAACTATTCGATGAAGAAAATAGCGGTATTTGCCTCAGGTCATGGAACAAACTATGAGGCAATTGATAATAACATTAAAGCAGGTCGCTTAGATGCTAGTATTGAGCTTTTAGTTGTTGATCAGAAAAATGCCGAGGTTATCGAAAAGGGAAAAGCAAGAGGAACTGAGGTATTTGTTATTTCTTTAAAGGAATGTGGTTCAAAGAAAGCCTATGAAGAGGCTATCTTAGAACAATTACAGAAAAAAGGTGTAGAATGGATTATATTAGCAGGCTATATGAAGATTATTTCTGAGACCCTGCTAAATGCTTATACAAATAGAATTATCAATATTCATCCAGCTTTATTGCCTGACTTTAGAGGATTGGATGGAATTGGCCAAGCCTATAGAGCCCATGCAAAAAGAATGGGTGTGACAATTCATTATGTAGATAGTGGCTTAGATACTGGCTCTATTATTTCTCAAGAGGGATTTGATGTTGACCCTTCTTGGAGTGAACAGCAATGTGAAGAAAGAATTCATGCCATAGAGCATGTATTATACTCACAAACATTACAAAGCTTATGGGAGGAAAAGAAAATGAAGCGTGCATTAGTAAGTGTATCAGATAAGACGAATTTAGTTCCTTTTGTAGAAGGATTAGTACAGTGTGGTTATGAAATCATTTCAACTGGTGGAACAAAGAGAGCATTAGATAATGCGGGAATTAAAACAATCGCCATTGATGATGTGACAGGTTTCCCTGAAATCTGTGATGGTAGAGTAAAAACTTTACATCCAAAGGTTCATGGTGGTTTATTATCTGTTAGAGATAATGCTGATCATATGCAGCAATGTGCTGATTTAGGTATTGAAATGATTGATTTAGTTTGCGTAAATCTATATCCATTCAAGCAGACAATTTCTAAGCCTGGCTTTACCCATGGGGAAGCAATTGAAAACATTGATATCGGTGGCCCTTCAATGCTTAGAAGTGCAGCCAAAAACCATAAGTTTGTTACTGTAGTAACAGATGCAAATGATTATGATTTAGTATTAAATGAAATTAAAGAAAACGGCAATACAACATTAGAAACCAGAACAAAGCTAGCAGCTAAGGTTTATAGAACTACTGCAGCTTATGATGCAATGATTGCTGAATATATGACAGATTATGTTGGTGAAAAGGATACTGATACATTAACATTAACCTATGAATTAAAGCAGCAGCTAAGATATGGCGAGAACCCTCACCAGAAGGCTTGCTTCTATAAGACAATTAAGGCAGTTCCTTATTCATTAGCTACAGCAAATCAGCTTCATGGTAAGGAATTATCATACAACAATATTCAGGATGGAAATGCAACATTACAGATGCTAAAGGAATTTGGTAGCGAACCAACTGTTGTTGCCTGCAAGCATATGAATCCATGTGGAATTGGTACTGCACAAGATATCTATGGTGCTTGGAGAAAGGCTTATGAGGCTGACATGACTTCTATCTTTGGTGGTATCGTTGCTTTCAATAAGGAAGTAACTATGGCTATTGCTGAAGAGCTAAGCAAGATGTTCTTGGAGATTATCTTAGCACCTAGCTTTGAAGCAGAGGCATTTGAGCTTTTAGCAAAGAAAAAGAATATCAGATTGATGACCTTTGACATGGGAGAAACTGGTGCTCAATTTACAAAGCAGTGTGTATCTGTTTCTGGTGGATTATTAGTACAGGACGTTAATACTTCTTTATCTGATAAGACACAATGGCAGGTAATGACTGAAATGGTACCATCAGAAGCACAGCTTGCTGATATGGAATTTGGTGAGAAGTGTATGAAGCATGTTAAGAGTAATGCAATTGTTATCGTTAAGGATGGCCAGACTATTGGTGTTGGCGCTGGACAAATGAACAGAGTTGGTGCAGCTAAGATTGCTTTAGAGCAGGCTGGTGAAAAAGCAAAAGGTGCCGTATTGGCCTCTGATGCATTCTTCCCAATGGATGATACAGTTCGTTTAGCAGCTCAGTTTGGTATCGCTGCAATTGTACAGCCAGGTGGTTCAATTAAGGACCAGGATTCTGTTGATGCATGTAATGAGCTAGGCATTGCAATGGTACGCACAGGAATGCGTCATTTCAAGCATTAAGATGGCTAAGGTATTAGTTGTTGGCTCAGGAGGAAGAGAGCATGCCATTGCTTGGCGTTTCTCATTAAGTGAGCAGGTAGAAAAGATTTATGTTGCACCAGGCAATCCTGGAATGAGTGATGTTGCTGAGTGCGTGAATATTAAAGTGAATGATTTTGATGGTCTGATTTCCTTTGCTAAGGAGCATCAGATTGATTTGACCTTTATTGGTCCAGAAAATCCATTAGTAGATGGTGTTGTAGATGCTTTTGAAAAAGCTGGATTAAAGGCTTTTGGCCCAAGAGCCAATGCGGCTATTTTAGAAGGCTCTAAAGCCTTCAGTAAGGAAATCATGAAGAAATATGATATTCCTACGGCTAAGTATGAAACCTTTACTGATTTTGAATCAGCAAAGCAATATTTGCTGCAGCAGAAAGCACCAATTGTTTTAAAGGCGGATGGTTTAGCTGCTGGTAAGGGTGTTATTATTGCACAAAGCATTGAAGAAGCCATTGAAAATGCTAAGGAAATGATGTGTGAAGGTAAGTTTGCTGGAGCCGGCAATACCTTAGTTGTTGAAGAATTTTTAGAGGGTGAGGAGTTCTCTTTATTAGCATTTGTAAAGGATGAGCTGGTTTGCCCATTACAGATTGCCCAAGACCACAAAAGAGCCTATGATAATGATTTAGGTCCTAATACTGGTGGTATGGGTGCTTATACTCCTGTTACTCATTTACCACAAAGCGCTATTGATGAAGCTATGGAAAAGGTCATGAGACCAATCTGCAAGGCAATGATTAATGAAGGCAGAAATTACCAGGGTGTTTTATATGGTGGTTTAATGCTTACTAAGGATGGCGTAAAAACAATTGAGTTTAATTGTCGCTTTGGTGATCCAGAAACTGAAGTTATTTTACAGGCCTTAGTTGGTGACTTATATCAGATCTGTGTGGATGTGCTAGAAGGAAAGCAGCCTGAGTACAGTTTTGATGAGAAGTGCTATTTAGGTGTTGTTATGGCTTCAACAAACTATCCTGAAAGTTCAACCAAGGGTGTTGAGATTACAGGTATCAATGAAACCTCTCCAGCTATTTTCCACATGGGAACTGGTAAAAAGGATGGAAAATATATTACAAATGGTGGTAGAGTATTATTTGTAAGTGGTAAGGGTAATAGCATTGAAGAAGCAAAAGAAAATGCTTATCAGCTAGTGGAGACTATCCATTCTGATGCATTATTCTATCGTCATGATATTGGCTTCCATGCCACTGGAAAGAAGGACTAAGATGATTGAACGTTATTCTAGAAAAGTAATGAGAGATATTTGGGATGACCAGAGCCGTTTTAATGCCTGGCTACAGGTAGAGCTATATGCTTCTAAGGCCTGGAGTGAGCTAGGTGTGGTTCCTAAGGAAGATGTTGAAAAGCTATTTGCTAATGCCAGCTTTGATGTAAACAGAATCTTAGAAATTGAACAGGTAACAAAGCATGACGTTGTTGCTTTTACCAGAGCGGTTTCTGAAACATTAGGTGATGAAAGAAAATGGGTACATTATGGCTTAACTAGTACCGATGTAGTAGATACTGCTTATGGCTATATGTATAAGCAGGCTAATGATATCTTAAGAGAAGATTTAAATAAGATGATGGCTGTTTTAAAGAAAAGAGCGATTGAATTTAAGGATACTCCTTGTATCGGCAGAACCCATGGTGTTCATGCAGATATCACCTGCTTTGGACTAAAGCTTGCCTTATGGTATGAGGAAATGAAGAGAAACATGGAGCGTTTTGAATTAGCTTGCAGCCAGATTGAGGTTGGTAAGATTTCTGGTGCGGTAGGAACATTTGCGAATACTCCTCCATTTGTACAGGATTATGTTTGTCAATCCTTAGGTATTGGCTCTACTGCGATTTCAACTCAGACATTACAGAGAGACCGTCATGCCTTCTATATTTCTCAATTAGCATTAATTGCTTCAACAATTGAAAAGATTGGTGTAGAATTCAGACATTTACAGAGAACTGAGGTTAGAGAGGCTGAAGAAGGATTCTCTAAGGGACAGAAGGGCTCAAGTGCTATGCCACATAAGAGAAACCCAATCTCTTGGGAAAATATGGCAGGATGTGCCAGAGTGATGAGAGGCTATATGCTAGCAGCATATGAGGATATTCCTTTATGGCATGAAAGAGATATTTCTCATTCTTCTGCTGAAAGAATTATTGCTCCAGATTCAACAATGCTATTAGATTATATGCTAAATCGAGCAACAAGATTATTGGAAAATGAAACAGTCTTCCCAGAAAGAATGATTGAAAATATTGGTTTAACACATGGTGTTATTTTCGCTCAAAGAGTAATGACTACATTGATTGATCATTGTGGTTATTCAAGAGAAAAGGCTTATGATTTAGTTCAGCCAATTGCGATGGATGCCTGGACAAATCGTAAGGATTTCAGAACACTTTTAGAAGCAAATACAGAGGTTACTTCAGTATTAACTGCTGAAGATTTAGATGATTGCTTCTCACTACAGTTCCATTTAAGAAATGTAGAAGAAATATATAAGCGTGTAGGAATTTTATAGGAGACAGGGATGAAACCAATTAAAGAAGGAAAAGTTCGTGAGATTTATGATAATGGCGATAGCCTAATCATGGTCGCTACTGATAGAATCAGCTGCTTTGATGTTATTTTACATAACACAATTGAAAAGAAGGGCACTGTTTTAACTCAGATGAGTAAGTTCTGGTTTGATATGACTGGTGATATTGTGAAGAATCATATGATTTCTACCGATGTAAAAGATATGCCAGAATTCTTCCAGAATGAAAAGTATGCTGGAAAGAGCATGATGTGCAAGAAGCTGGAAATGCTACCAGTTGAGTGTATCGTAAGAGGATATATCACAGGTAGTGGTTGGGCTAGCTACAAAAAGAATGGTACCGTTTGTGGTATTGTTTTACCAGAAGGATTAAAGGAATCTGAAAAGCTTCCTGAACCAATTTTCACACCTTCAACAAAGGCAGAAATTGGTGATCATGATGAAAATATCTCCTATGAGCAATGCGTTACTCATTTAGAGAAATACTATCCTGGTAAGGGTCAAGAGTATGCTAGCAAGATTAGAGATTACACCATTGCTTTATATAAGAAGTGCGCAGATTATGCATTAAGCAAGGGAATTATCATTGCCGATACAAAGTTTGAGTATGGTCTAGATGAAAATGGTGAGGTTGTTATTGCTGATGAAATGCTAACACCAGATTCTTCAAGATTCTGGCCAGCAAGTGAATATGAGGTTGGTAAATCTCAGCCTTCCTTTGATAAGCAGTTTGCTAGAGATTGGCTAAAGGCAAATCCTGACAACAATTGGACCTTACCACAAGAAATTGCTGATAAAACCATTGCTAAGTATTTAGAAGCATATAAGCTTTTAACTGGAAAAGAATTATAAGAGAAAAGCTCCAAATTTAATGGAGCTTTTTTAGATTTCGTTATAAACAAAAAAAGAAAGTCGTTTTCAAGAAACGGCTTTTTTTACTCTTCAATGTTTTCTTTTCTATAGCACATCTGAATTAATAAGATAGCTAGAAAGGCTTCTAAACCAGAGAATATAAACATTGCTTCATTGGAAATGTTTGCTACTAGAGATAAAGCATAGTTCAAAATGAAGGCAAAGATGTCTCCAATCATGGCATACACAGATAGCTGAGTAGCACGATCTGAAACTGTTACTCGTTTATTCTGTAAATCATTGATTAATGGAACCATCATAGAGTAACCTAAATCACAGATTAAATTTGCTAATATAGCAATAAGAGCGAATTGAGTATATCCCATCCAAATCGCAAATACTCCTAATAATCCAGAGCAGATAAACAAGAAATTCTTAAAGCCAACCTTTTTTGTAAAAAAGGCACTGCTTACAGTAAATAACCCAAATATACCAAAAATGATATGAAGAATACCAATATGTCTTTCAGTTAAACCTAATGATATATATTTAGGCTGATTTAGCATTACGACTACAGTCCAGCATGAGCTGCTTAATAAAGCAGAAGCTAAAATGAATAAAAGGAATTTTGTATCCTTAAGAGTGGTTTTAAAAATTTCCTTCAGGTTGGAAACTGTAATCTTTTCCTGGCTTTCATCCTTACCCTTAACCTCATCAATGAATAGTGAAAGGATAGCTGCTATACCATAGGTAATAACGGTTCCTATTGCACAGCCATCATAGCTTTGATAGAAGAATGATGTGAATAGGATAGAACTGAGAAATAAGCCTGCATTGCCAACAGCATTGTAGTAGCTGAAGGTTTTCTGGCTTTTGTCTTGATCAGAGGACAAGAAGAGAATACTGACATCTACACCAGACAGTCCAGCGATGGCAATAGATAGTAAGAATCTTTCTAATAAGAACATGACAAAGCCATTGGCTTTCCAGAAAACAATCTTTGATAAGAAATAAATCATGTTTGAAATCACTAATGTTTTCTTATATCCAATTCGATCAGCAATAAAGCCAAATGGGATTTCAAATGCTAAGGTAAAAACATAAGAGAAGCCTTCAATAATAGCGAAATCAGAAAGAGATAACCCTCTTTGCTGGCGATATAGGGTTGCAATAGTGCTATAGATTACAATCCCCTGAAAGAAGGTAATCAGCAGCATTAAAATAATATTTTTTTTGTTTTCCTTTTGCATAACATTTCCTCCTTTCCCCAAATTCTTGCCAACAATATTATAACTACCAATCGGTAGGTGAACAAGAGCTTTTAATAATAATTAGGAAAAAGAAACAAGTGAATGATATAATGAAACAAATAGGAGATAATCGTTATGAATGCAGAAGGGCTATCAAAACAGTATAAGGTTCGAAAAATGACAAATGAGGATATTGATATCATTTTATCGCTTTGTGTACAAAATCCATTATATTATCAATATTGTCCACCTTTTGTTAATAAGGAACTGATCAAAGAGGATTTGATATCTCTTCCACCAAATACAACAAAAGAGGATAAATTATACGTTGGTTATTTTGATAATGAAAAGCTTATTGCTGTGATGGATCTGATAATACATTACCCAGATGAAAAAACTGCTTTTGTTGGTTTTTTCATGGCAGAGAAATCCATACAGGGAAAGGGTATTTCTTCTAGCATCATTGCTGAGCTGGTACAGTATTTGACAGAAAATGACTTTGAACAGATACAGCTTGCTTGGATCAAAGAAAATCCACAAGCAGAGCATTTCTGGAAAAAGAATCGTTTTGAGGTTATAAAGGAAACCAAAAGCCTAGATGACCGAGATGTCATTTTAGCTCAAAGAAAGATATAAGGAAAATAAAAAAGCTCAATTCGTGAGCTCGTTTATTGTTACTCATTAAGTTAGAGAAAAGGAGAGTAAATGAGTAACTTGACAATGGGTTAGTTAAAACTAACTACATATATAGTTTAGCATACTTCTT
>DCGH01000037.1:10017-10176 GCA_002315205.1 Erysipelotrichaceae bacterium UBA1783 | reverse complement strand
AAAAAATAGGCAATGCCTATTTTTTATTCTAGAGATAATAGCTTAGCAGATACAACCTGACTATTCGCTTCTAGCTGCTTGACCATCATTGCAATATCACCTGTGACATTGGAGATGTCAGCAGAGATGGTAACATTTGCCTGTCCTAATACTGGTAAG
>DCGH01000037.1:7330-10006 GCA_002315205.1 Erysipelotrichaceae bacterium UBA1783 | reverse complement strand
TGGTAATGCTTGTGAAATGGTTAAAATAGAAATATTCATTTCAGCAATTTTATTTAAGATTGCTGAAAGAGCACCTGGTTGGTGAGAAACTGTAAAAGCAAATACTGCTTTTCGAACATCAGATTGGTTTTCAACATCAAATACATAATCCTTGTATTTGTAGTAGGTGCTTCTGGAAATATCATAGGCTTTACAGACATCAGAAACATTGTCGTATTTTCCTCTTAATAAATCCTTTTTTGCATTAGCAACCTTTTCAAAATAATCTGGTAGTACTTTTTTTGAAATGATTAGATATCCATCTGACATACATACGCTCCTTGGCTAGAACATTTGCTATTGATGACTTTCCAATTTTTATAGTTAGTAATTGGCAGGTCATTTTGTGAGATACTCAAGCAGGTTGAACCTGATCCAGAAATAATAAAGCTATCAACCCCTAATGAAAGAGCATACTGCTTTACCTCATCAAAATCAGTAATTAGCTTCTGACGATATGGTTCATGGATGGTGTCATTCATTATAGCTTTGATTATATCTTTGTTTCCCTCTGTTAATGCTTCAATAGCTAATACTGCACTTGAAACATTGGTAATGACATCCTTACGGCTGTATTGATTTGGTAGAACTCCTCTAGCTAACTCAGTAGATAGTTCAAAGTCAGGAATCCATAGACCAAAATGCCATAGATCTGAAACCTGCTTATTTAAAACTACAGTCTCTCCATTGATTTTGCCACAGATACACATACCACCATAAATAGCTGGTGCAGCATTATCTGGATGTCCTTCTAATATGGTTGCAAGATCAAGCATTTCCTTGTTAGAAAGCTTACTTCCATTTAATACATTTGCAGCATAAATGCCACCTACGATTAGGGAAGCACTGCTTCCTAATCCACGACAGACTGGAATATTAGTTTCAATCTTAATTTTACAATATTGCTTATTAATACCTAGCTTTTCTAAAGCTAGCTTATATGCGACAACAAACAGATTGTTTTCATTGGCAAATCTGTCCTCAAATCCTTCAAATTGCCAGCAGTCACTAATTTCTACCTCAAAGTAGTTGTATAACTCAATAGCTAAGCCAAAGCTATCAAAGCCAACACCTAAATTAGCACTGGTTGCTGGTACAGCAATTTTAATCATGGTTAATCTCCTGAAGCTTTTCTAGTAATACAGAGTTAATAGCATCCTTATCGACTACTTCTGTAAATCTGATTGGCTTATAAGCTAATGCTGCTAGTGATGGTGGAACTTCCTTTCCAGTTAAAGCACTTAGCTTATCAGGACAGCTTAAATCATCAGCAATTTCTTGACCAGTAATTGCGTAATATACATCCTTTGAGAACTTAAATGGAGAAGCAGTAGATAATACAATGCACTTATTGTGCTCATGCTCCTTCTGGTACTTCTTCATACAGCTCACTGCGACAGAAGTGTGAGTATCAATCAGATAGTTATAATCATTGTAGTATTCCTTGATAGTGTCCATAACCTCTTGCTCTGTAGCGCTATAGCCAACAAAGTGATTCTGGATATTCTGTAATAGCTTCTCATCGACAGAATAGATGCCATCCTTATTTAAGGCTTCCATATATTCCTTAACCTTAGCAGAATCATTAGATTCTAAATATAATAGTCTTTCTAAATTAGATGAAACTAAAATATCAATAGATGGAGAGATGGTCTTAATTAAAGGACGATTCTTATTGTAAACACCAGTATTTAAAAAGTCAGTTAACACATTATTAACATTGGATGCACAAACTAGCTTTCCTACCGGTAGTCCCATTCTCTTAGCAAAATAGCCTGCTAAAATATCACCAAAGTTACCAGTTGGAACAATAAAGTCTACTAGCTCTCCTTCGGTAATTTCTTCATTTCTTAATAAATCAAAATAAGATTTGAAATAATAAACAATCTGAGGAATTAAACGTCCAATATTAATAGAGTTGGCACTAGACAATTGTAAATGCTCATAGAATTTTTCTTCTTCCATAATCTTCTTAACCGTTTTCTGGCAATCATCGAAATTGCCTCTAACAGCTAATACCTCTGTGTTTTTACCTTCAGTAGTAACCATCTGTCTTTCCTGGGTAGAGCTGACTAATTTATATGGATATAGAACCTTGATAAAGACATTTTCTACATCCTTAAAGCCCTCTAGTGCAGCCTTGCCTGTATCACCTGAAGTAGCAGTTAAAATGACGATATTTTTTTCAATCGCTTTTTTCTTATAGGCACTTGTTAATAGGTGGGGTAATAGTGTTAAGGCTACATCCTTGAAGGCACATGTTGGACCATGGAATAGCTCAATAAAGTAGTCGTTACCAACCTTGGTTAATGGTGTGATTTCTTCACTATCAAAGCTATTGGTATAAGCCTTAGAGACATTAGCAGAAACTTCTTCATTATCAAAGAAATGAGAAAGGATGGCACTTGCTAAATCAAGATAGTTCAAATCCTTTAAGCTATTTAAATCGATGGCTTCAATTGTTTCTGGTAAATATAAACCACCATCCTTGGCTAAGCCCTTGATGATGGCGCCATCGCCATCAATAATATTTTTATCGTTTCTTGTACTTACAAAATTCTTCATAATCACACCTCTTGCAATTCTCATGGGAAAATGATACTATGTTTTCATTGGAAAAACAAGTGTTTTTGCTAG
>DCGH01000037.1:1215-7271 GCA_002315205.1 Erysipelotrichaceae bacterium UBA1783 | reverse complement strand
TGGAACAGTTGGTAAAGGAGTAAAGATACTTTGCGATAAGCATCCAGAATACGAAATAACCGTAAAGTATATTTTAAGATCAAGAAAAGAGGTTTGTGACAGTGAAATCATGGTCGCAGACTACGATATAATAAATAATGATAATTCTGTAGATACTATTGTTGAATGTATTGGTGGTTATCGCCCAGCCTATGATTACGTTAAGTCAGCTTTACTTGCTGGTAAAAATGTTGTAACAGCCAATAAGAAAATGCTAGCGAAGTATTATAGTGAACTGAGTGCAATTGCTAAAGAAAGAAATGTTCAGTTAAGATTTGCTGCATCTGTTGGTGGGGGTATTGCCTGGCTAGAAATGCTATATGCTATGAAGAATCAGGAAAGTATTGATAGCTTTAAGGGTATAATGAATGGTACCAGCAATTACATTTTAGATAGTGTATTCTGCAGCGATACCTCATTTGCTGAAGCCTTGAAGCAGGCTCAGATTGCTGGGTATGCAGAAGCTGATCCTTCGGATGATATTGATGGTGTAGATACCGCTAATAAGACTTGCTTATCAGCTAATGTCGCTTATGATGGTGTATTTGATATTGAGAATATGCTAATTAAGGGTATTCGTTATTTAAATGATGCTGATATTCAATATTGTAAAGAGAATAATTACAGATGTGCTTTAGTAGGACAAAGCAGTAATGATGGAAATAAAAAGGCAATTGCTGTATATCCTCGTTTTGTCGATAGTGAAGATGTTTTATATTCAATTAAAAAGAATTACAATTGCTTTGAGCTAAACAGCTATTCAATGCAGCATGCAGCAATTTCTGGTCAGGGTGCTGGACAGCTTCCAACCGCTAAGAATGTGATTGCTGATTTATTGAAAATTAAACAGGGAGTTCCATTTGTTATTGAAGGTAACGGAATTGGTAATGATGATGAGATTTTAATGGATCGTTTCTATATTCGAACCGAAGAGATCGATATCTTTAAAGAGATAATTGATGAAAGAATTTCTTCCAATTCCTTTATAACAAAACTAGTTTCAGTAAAGGATTTAAGAAAACTAATTGAAAAGAGTACAGATAAAGAGCTATTTATTGCAGGAGTAAAATAAAATGATAAAGGTAATTAAGTTTGGTGGCAGCTCAGTAGCAAATGCCGCTCAATATAAAAAGATAAAGAATATTGTTGATAGCGATAGCACTAGAAAGATTATTGTAGCTTCAGCCTGTGGTAAGGCTGATAAGCATGATCATAAGGTTACAGATTTACTATATTTGTGTGAAGCACACGTAAAGTATGGAATGGATTATGAACCAATTGTTTCACTAATTGAAGAAAAGCATCAGAATATTGCCAATGAATTGGGTTTAACTATTGATGTTCATGCTGAAATGAATAAAATCAGAGCAATTTTAAAGGGGAAGGGCTCTTTAGATGAATTGGTTAGTAGAGGCGAATATTTATCAAGTAAGCTATTAGCTGAATACTTAGATGCTGACTTTATTGATGCCAAGGATGTTATTTTCTTTAATTATGATGGCTCCATCGATTTAGAAACAACGAAGGAAAAGCTTCTTCCTTTATTAAACAAAGAGAAGAGAGTTGTGGTTCCTGGTTTCTATGGTAGTTTACCAAATGGCATTATTAAGGTAATGAGCAGAGGTGGTAGTGATATTACTGGTTCTATCTTAGCAAATGTCATTGATGCTGATGTTTATGAAAACTGGACGGATGTTAGTGGTATGCTTGTTTGTGATCCAAGAATCATTTCTTCACCAAAAAGAATTGATTATATTACCTACGCTGAATTAAGAGAAATGAGCTATATGGGCGCTAATGTTTTACATGATGAAGCTATTTTCCCAGTAAAGCAGAAGAATATTCCAATCAATATCAGAAATACCAATGATCCTGATAATCCAGGTACAATGATTGTAGATAAGTGTGATGAAAACATTGCTACACCAGTAATTACTGGTATTACCGGAAAAAGAGGATTTACAGTTATTTCAGTATCAAAGGGCCATAGTGCCAGTGAGGTTGGTTTCTTAAGAAAAGCATTAACTATTTTTGAAAACTACAAGATTTCCATCGTTACTGTAGCAACAGGCGTTGATTCATTCTCTATTGTTGTTGCGGATAATGATGTTAATGATTGTCTATATGGTATTGTTAATGAGCTGAAAACAGACTTAAAGTGCGAAGAGGTAAAGATTATTGATGATCTTGCATTAGTATGTGTTGTAGGTAGAGGTATGAAGAGCAGAACTGGTATGTCAGGAGAAATCTTCGGTGAGCTAGGAAGTAAGAAGATTAATATCAAGACGATTTCGCAAGGTGCCGATGAAATCAGTATTATCATTGGTGTAAATGACGATGACTTTGTTAAGACAATTGAAAGCGTATATAGAAGGTTTATAGGTGAATAATATGAGAATTGCAATTATGGGTGCTACTGGTGCAGTCGGTAGCGAAATGATTAATCAGCTAATTGAACAGAATATTGATGTGACTGAGCTAAAGCTATTAGCATCAGCAAAATCTGCTGGTAAGCAGATTGAATTTAAGGGTGAAATGCTAACAGTGGAAGAATTAACTGAAAACAGCTTCGAGGGTATGGACATCGTATTAGGTGCTACTGGAAATGCTGTAGCAAAGCAATTTGCACCTCATATTGTTAAAGCTGGTGCAGTATTTATTGATAATTCATCTGCTTTCAGAATGAATCCTGATGTGCCATTAATTGTACCAGAAATTAATGGCGCTGATGCCAAAAATCATAAGGGTATCATTGCTAATCCGAATTGTACAACTGCAATTACCCTAATGGCTATTTATGGTATTAATAAGCTAAGTGAAATTACTGCTATTATTGCCAGCTCTTATCAGGCAGTTAGTGGAGCAGGTATTTTAGGATTAAAGGAATTAGAAGATGAGGTAAAGGGTAATGAGGTAACTACCTCTGTATTCCCATATCAGATTGCCTTCAACTGTATTCCAAGTATTGGCTCTGTTTCTACAGATGATTACTCAACAGAGGAAATGAAGATGGAGAATGAAGGAAGAAAGATTATGCATCTTCCAAATTTAAAGGCAACTTGTACTTGTGTTCGAGTACCAGTATACAGAAGCCATTCTATCAGTGCTACTGTTGTAACAAAAGAAAAGCTGGATTTAGATGAGGTTAGAAAGTCTATTGCTAGCTGTGCTGGTGTTCAGTTAAAGGATGATTTAGTAAATGGTATTTATCCAATGCCATTAGATACTTCAAATCAGAATGATGTATTTGTTGGTCGAATTAGACAGGACAGAGTATTTGAAAACGGTATTGCCCTATTCTGCTGTGGTGATCAGATCAGAAAGGGTGCAGCAAGTAACGCTGTTCAAATTATAAAGTGTTTATAAAAGGGACATGACAGTCCCTTTTATTTTAGTTTGTTTACTATTTTTAATAGAATATCAGATATTTCCTCAAAGCTTTCAGGATAATCGTTTTCTATCCAGGCTTTGGTAATCTGTAAGCAGCCAGCAATGGAGAACAGATTGGTGTAATAGCTATTTTCAGCAATAGAATCAGGAAGTGTTGTTTTCTGCAAACAATCCACAAATTCCCTTTCAAAATCAGAATGCTTTCCATTTAATAGAATACGATAAACCATATCGTTATTTTTAATATATTCAAAATACTGAATACAGGCACTTTTGGCAGTGTACATTTTATCAATGGAACTGGTGAAGGTTTCAAAAAGAGAAATCTCTTCCTTTTTGATAGTTTCTAATAAATCATTAATGCTTTTATAATGAAGATAAAAGGTGGAACGATTTATCTGCGCCTTATCACATACCATAGTGACATTTATATCCAAAATGTTGTAATCTTCCAAAAGCTCAAATAAGGATTTTCTTAATAGAAATCGAGTGGTTTTTGTTCTTTTATTATTGTATGTAGCCATAAATCCTCCAAATAGACACTTTGTGAAAAAATGTTGTATTTAAAATTGAATGATTGTAAAATCAACACCTTGTCTATATTATAAAATAAAGAAATACGGAAATAAAGGAGATTGTTTATGAGTGTTAATGTAGTTACTGGTGGTGGAAGTGGTATCGGTAAGGCAATTGTTACAATGCTACCAAAGGAAGATACTACTGTTATTACAGGAAGAAATCTAGATAAACTAAATAAGACTGCTTCAGCATTAAACGAGCAGGGATATCATGTTGTTGCAACAACATGTGATGTTTCAAAGCTTGAGGATGTTGCTAAGCTAGCAGAATTTGCTGCTTCATTAGGTGAAGTAAAGAAGGTTATCAATTGTGCTGGTATTTCTGGTTCAATGGGTACAAGAGAATCTATCGTAAGAATCAATTCATGCGGTACTGTTCATATCAATAGAGAATTCTATAAGGTTATGAATGGTGGTGTCATTTGTGATATCGCATCCGACTCAGCTCATATGCTACCAAAGCTTTTCTTACCAAAGGAAAAGACTTATAAGCTAATTTTAGAGGATGAAGAAAAGTTCGTTGCTGCAATGGCAAAGAAGGCTAAGATTTTAAAGGATGATGCTACAAATGTTAACTTTGCTTATATGATGAGCAAAAACTTCGTACAGTGGTATGCAAGAAAGTGTGCTTTCAAGTATATGGATACGAAGGGAATCAGAGTATTCTCAGTTTCTCCAGGATTTGTAAAGACTCCTATGACTGATGCAGAACAGGGCGATGCTACAGATACAATGCTTGGTTATTCTGGTTTAAATAGAGGAGCAGAGCCAGAGGAAATCGCATATTTAGTTACTTCATTATGTGATGAAAGATGCGGATATTTAGTTGGATCTGATGTATTAGTTGATGGTGGCTGTGTAAATAATGGCTATGGTATCCTAACTGCATTAAAGAAGTACGACAAGGCTTCTAGCAAGGAAAACTGGTAAGATTAAAATCAATAAAGCGTCTCTTAAGTAGAGGCGTTTTTATTTCATCATATTTTCTTTTTTGTGCTATGATTAAATAGACAAGCCGGATTAGCTCAGTTGGCAGAGCAGCTCCCTCGTAAAGATTAGGTCGCAAGTTCAAGTCTCGTATTCGGCACCATTTTAAATGAAAAGCCTTGATAAAGAAAATCAAGGCTTTTTTTGATACCGAATAAGGGGAAAGAACTACAAATATAGGACAAGAGTAATAAATTGACATTATATCGGAAAACCGATATAATGTGGTTGCGTTGGTGATTTACTATGAATATTGAAACATTATTAACAAATAAAGGGTATACAGTGTATAGCTTATCAAAAAAAACAGGAATATCTAAAACAACCTTATTTGATATTTTTTCAGGAAAAAGTAATATTCTTGATTGTAGAGTTAGAATTATTATGAAAATAGCTGATGCCTTAGATTATGATATCAAGGATTTAATAGCATTAGAGCCTATATTATATAAACCAGCATATGAAGAAAACTTACCCGAGTTTTTAAAAGCAAATATTTCGTTCATAAAAGACAAAAGAAATAAGAATAACCCTTTGTTTGATTGCTATTTAGATGAAGCAAATAGTAGCATCAACGTTTGTGAAATAGAAAATTTAATTAGTAAAGAACAAGCAGATTATTTAAGAAACAAGTATTTAAGATAGGGAGACCAGCTATGATAGATTTTACAAATTTACCAACAAGAAAAAAGTCTTATGGTGGTGCGAATGGTAATAAACTGTCTGTAATAATTAATAATGAATTATATATGCTTAAATTACCTTCTCATGCGCCTAAGAATATTAATTTATCTTATGCAAATTCATGTGTGTCTGAATATCTTGGATCGCATATATTTAATATGCTCGGTATGGAAGCTCAAGAGACAGTACTTGGAAGTTTTGTTTATAAAGACATAAATAGAATATCTGTTGCATGTAAGGATTTTGAAAAAAATGGTTATAAATTAATGGATTTTGCTTCTGTGAAAAATCAAATGATTGATTCTAAGTCAAATGGGTATGGTACTGAAATTACAGATATTGTAGAAACTATAGAAAAACAACAATTAATGGATCCAA
>DCGH01000037.1:784-1131 GCA_002315205.1 Erysipelotrichaceae bacterium UBA1783 | reverse complement strand
TAATGGAAACTGGGGATTTTTATATCATCAAGAAACAGATGAAGTGATTTTAGCACCTATTTTTGATTGTGGTTCCTGTCTTTTCCCTCAAATTGACGAAGATATGATAAAAAAAGTTCTTCAAGATAAAAAGCAACTGAATGCAAGAATATTTGATTTTCCTACTTCGGCTATTTTATTAAATGGCAAAAGAATTAATTATTATTCATTTATCAAATCCCATGAATATATAGAGTGTGATAAAGCTATTGAAAGAATAAAACCTTTAGTTGATTTCGATACAATTAATCAATTAATTGATAGTATTGAATGTATTAGTGAGAATCATAAATCATTTTTAAAACTTA
>DCGH01000037.1:0-683 GCA_002315205.1 Erysipelotrichaceae bacterium UBA1783 | reverse complement strand
AAGAAAACACCGATCATCGGTGTTTTTCATTTCTAAATAAAGCCTATTTTACTTCAATCGATTTTAAGGTGATTGGATGCTTGCTATGGAAGTGAAGGGTAATATCACAATCAGCTTCATTACATATGAATTCTATTTCAAAAGTAATGTCCTTTTTGGCAATTGCTTTATCATTCATTTCTAATTCCACATTTCCTGAAGAGATGCCATCCATATGAAGAATTAAGGAATGAATATGCTCAAAGTATCTGAATACAATGGTAGATTCTTTGATGTTTGTAATGACTTCGTTTTCAATTCTGGCAACATCATTTGGTAATGGGTCAAAGCCATAGAAGATTTCTTTATCATTTTCCCTAATAAAGCAAGCATATCCTGCTGGATAGATGCCAGACTCTAAAGCTTTTTCAAATCCTTGAGAGGTAACCTTTGCCTGGACAAATTTGCCATCCTTCATTTCAATTTTTTCAACACATCCCTGTCTTGAAAATTGCGTTCCACAGGTGTGTCTATGGTAGAAAATATAATAATCCTCTCCTATTTTCTCAACGGAACCATGGTTATTGGCCCAATTGCTTCGATAACCATCCTCATAGGCATTGGAGATTAAAATACCCTGATAGGTATAAGGCCCTAGAATATTTTTGCTTGTTGCATAACAAAGCTCATGCTGGGCTTGGCTG
>DCGH01000009.1:11178-13488 GCA_002315205.1 Erysipelotrichaceae bacterium UBA1783 | reverse complement strand
TGCCATAGAGGATCACTATCATCACTGGTTCCAGCAAATAGGGAGGCTTGGGCACTAAAGTTATAATTTACTTCTGGAGAGAAGAGAATAACATTGGAAATGGAAAGTGGTGCAATGTTAGTTTCAGCATCTGGATTATTGTAATCATAAAGAAGCCTTAGAATAGCTCTTCCACCCATGGAATGACCAACCAGAATGATGTTTTCATAGGCAATACCAGTTAGCTTATGTAGTTCAATGATCGCGTCATTGATTTCTTTTGGTATGGCATCTGTTTTGGCGTTATCAAAACCGATAGTACCACTGGAAGCGCCTTGTCCAGCATAATCAAAAACCATCGTTGTGAATCCATTACCGGCAAATAAATCAGCAAATGGTCTCCATTTCTGTCGATCACAAGAGTAGCCTGGACATATTAATACGGCATATTCACTATCCTTAACCTCATAGATAGAAGCTTCTAGGACAACATCATTTTCTTTGTAGGTAGATTGGAAGGTAATGACCTTTTCCTTTCGTGTTGGTACATTTAAATGAATTGCCAGTCCTAAAGCAACAAACAAACATAGAATTCCTATGATTAGCTTTTTATTTTTCATATTGATACCCCAAAATAACTATTACATCTATTATATACTAAAAAAGAAAAAATCCTGAATAATCAGGATTTAATTTACGGCTAATAAACTTTTCTTTTTTAATCTTCAAATAATTTTGTTTTCTTTAATGCCTGGATTAGGAACCAGCCAACAATGACAGAAATCAATTCTCCTACAGCAACCTCGATGCCACAGATTATTGATCCTGTAACAACATTTTCTGGGAAGTATAGAACACCAAGCTCAATACCAACAATAATGCCATTGAAGATGACTGGCATTAAAATAGAAAGAACTGGAATATCCTTAATGGTGTAATCCTTTAGCTTATAGGTTGCAATAGCAGCCATTAATGTAGCTGCAGTTCCAACAATAGCATCTAAGTAGCCTGTAGGGTTCACACCCATCATAGCTCCTAATAAATTTGTTAAGAAGCATCCCAATGTGATACCAGTAATACCATATTTATAGATTAAAGGTAAAAGGGTTAGTGCTTCAGCAATTCTCACCTGGATGTTGCCAAATGAGAATGGTGCAAGTGCTAGTGAGATTACTGTGTAAATAGCAGCAATCATCGCAGTCTTTGCGATTGTTTTTGAATTCATAATTAATACATCTCCTTATTTTGGGTATACGTCAGGTAGCCGCTACTGACGGTGGATGAAAACCACAAGTAGTAATTTACACTTCTATTAGTAAAAAGTCAATAAAAAAGGGAGCAGCGCTCCCTATTAAATCTTTTATTGTGGCTGCTTTCCTAAATAAGCAATGATACCACCATCAACATATAGAATATGTCCATTAACGAAATCTGAAGCAGATGATGCTAAGAAAACAGTAGCACCCTTTAAATCATCAACAGTTCCCCATCTGTTAGCTGGAGTCTTACTCATAATGAAATGATGGAATGGAGTAGGATTGCCATCTGCATCCTCTCTAATCGCTCTTGTCTGTTCTGTAGCAATGTAGCCAGGACCAATACCATTACATTGAATATTATATTGTCCATATTCAGAAGCAATATTTCTTGTTAGCATCTTTAAACCACCCTTAGCTGAAGCGTAAGCAGAAACTGTTTCTCTACCAAGCTCTGACATCATAGAGCATAGGTTAATAATTTTACCACTATTCTTTTCAATCATATCTGGTAATACTGCCTTGCTGACAATGAACTGTGCAGTTAAATCTGTATCAATAATCTTTCTGAAATCAGCAACATCCATCTGATGCATTGGAACTCTTTTAATGCAGGCTGCATTGTTTACTAAAATATCTACTGGTCCAATTTTTTCCTTGATATCAGCAACCATTGCCTGTACCTGCTGTTCATCTGTCACATCACAAACATAGCCTAATGCAGGGATGCCTTTAGCATCATATTCCTGGATTGCTGTGATAAGAGATTCCTCTCTTGAGCAACAGAATGAAATCATTGCACCAGCTTCAGCTAAAGCCTCAGCCATTGCAAAACCAATGCCATGAGAAGCACCAGTAACTAATGCAACCTTACCTTTTAATGAAAAAGAATCTAAAATACCCATATATTATCTCCCTGTTTATTTCTATCATTTAATCTTACTAATATAATATAACACTTTGCCTTTTGAATAAAGTCATAAGTGTTGCTTTATTTTTATAAAAAAGAGTCGTAGCAATTACGACTCTAGCTTTTAACCTTTAAGCTTTTGGAACAGTACTTCGAAATCACAGG
>DCGH01000009.1:10947-11159 GCA_002315205.1 Erysipelotrichaceae bacterium UBA1783 | reverse complement strand
CCATAGCCTGCATCGGATTCAACAACAGTATCAGCAATTTCTTCATAACGGCAAAGCTTACAAGGAACATTGACCTTCATTGGATCATTACCGCCAATAGCGATGATTTTATCCACATAGCTGACACCAGTAACACCCTTTAAATGCTGCTCATATTGTCTTAAATAGATATAAGGATTTTCAATCTTATATCCCTTTATGTTTTCCCCGTC
>DCGH01000009.1:10563-10930 GCA_002315205.1 Erysipelotrichaceae bacterium UBA1783 | reverse complement strand
TCTCTTTTAATGGTCCACTTCTTATCAGTATCTGTACCAGTTAAACTGCCATGAGGATTGAAGTAAGAAATTAATGTGACACCATGAGAATGAATGACTGTAACAAATCTAGACATTGGTACACCCTTTTCATCAGAAATCTGTGCAAAGATTAATCGATGCTTACCAATTTTGTCATTAAATAATCCACTCTTTGAATTATCCTTGAAAATCTGATAATTATAGAAGAAATCAATTAAATAATTGGAATAAATGTAAGGGTAGATAGAATTCTTATATCCCTTGTAGCCTCTGAAGGCATTGAATAAGAAAATTATTACAAAGAATAATACTAATCCATATAAGAATAAATGAGAATCTTCCATTA
>DCGH01000009.1:10103-10404 GCA_002315205.1 Erysipelotrichaceae bacterium UBA1783 | reverse complement strand
ATACCAGCATTGAAATCAAACCAGTGAGTTTTTTTGTTATAGATGTCGGAATTGGTTGCTACCTTGCAGGTAGGAATGAAACCACCAAATGGGGTTCCTCTTCCAGTAGTGAACAGTACCATTTGTGCACCAGCAGCACCCATACCAGTTGTAGAAACTAAATCATTACCTGGACCATATAATAGGTTTAATCCAGGAATTACTCTCTTATCTCCATAATCAATGGTTCCATCAATTATAGCTGTGCCACCCTTTTGGATACAACCACATGACTTATCCTCTAAGGTAGTAATACCACCAG
>DCGH01000009.1:0-10087 GCA_002315205.1 Erysipelotrichaceae bacterium UBA1783 | reverse complement strand
TTTATTTCCTGGAGAAGGATTTTCATAAACAACCTGATTGTTGTCAATGAAGTATTGCTTATAGTCATTAATTAGCTTAACAATATCGTTGAAGACTTCAACGTTTCTAGCTCTATTCATTAATAGATGCTCAGCACCAAACATTTCAGGTACTTCAGTTAAAATGATATTACCACCATAGCTTAATACCTTATCAGAGAACTTGCCTAATAATGGATTGGCAGTAATACCAGAGAAACCATCAGAGCCACCACACTTTAAACCAAAGGTTAAATCTTTAAATTCAATTGGTACTCTCTGATCATTCTTCATTGCAGCATATAGCTTTTCTAATGCAACTATTGACTCTTCTACCTCATCGCTAACCTCTTGGCAATTAAAGTAAACAATACGGTCTTCGTCAATATCCTTTAATCCTTCATAGAAAGGATGTAGCTGATTGTTTTCGCAGCCTAAGCCAAGTAATAATACACCACCAGCATTTGGATGAGTTACGATGTCCTGTAATACCTTAACGGTAGTTTCATGATCCTGTCCCATTTGTGAGCAGCCATATGGATGCTCAAAGGTATAGATACCATCGATATCGCTTAAATCATGTGTTGCTCTAAACTGATTTACAATTTGCTTTGCAACAGAATTAATACAGCCTACAGTAACAATAACCCATAGTTCATTTCTAATACCAACAGTACCATTCTTTCTTCTATAGCCTGTTAGCTTATATGGACATTCTGCCTTTTTGTCTTTGATGTCTACTGGATTGTAGCTATATTCTAAAGCTCCTGATAATCTAGTCTGCATATTGTGAGTATGAACATGCTCACCCTTAGCAATAGCTCTTTTTGCTTCACCAATGACCTGGCCATACTTGATAATTGGCTGATGCTCTTTAATGTCTTGACTTGCAATCTTATGACCTCTTGGTGTGTCATTTAGTAGTGTAATACCATCAATGACCTCATTGGCTGAAAGCTGATCTAATGCAACACAAACATTATCATTTTCATTAATATGGATAATTTTATTCATAAAAATACCATTCCTTTACTTCATTTATGCTAAACCATAAAATTCTAGTATTATTCTAGCATTTAAAACAATAAATGGGAAATAGAGTAAATATAGAATAATATGGTAATTTTTTAATTATTAAAAAAGATGACCGAAGTCATCCTAATTAATTACTTATAAATTTCTTTGTATAGTTCAATCATGTCTTCTACAGTCACGGTTTTGATCGTGTTGCTTGGAGAACCTGAAGCAAAAGCATCACTTGCCATCTTATTGATTGCAGAGAAATACTGTTCCTTATCAATACCATACTGACTCATTGTAGGAATATTTAGCTGTGCTAATAAATCAACAAGCTTGTCGATGAATACTAATGCAGCAGTCTTATCATCACTGTCAGTAGTGAAGCCTAGATATCTTGCAATATCAGCAAATCTGTTGTAAGCACCATCTACAGCAAACTTCATGCAGCCTTCAAGTAGCATTGCATTGCTTAAGCCATGAGCTACATGGAATAGGGCACCGATAGGTCTGCTCATACCATGAACGATAGTAACTGAAGCATTATTGAAGGCAATGCCTGCTTCAGTAGCAGCTAAGCTCATCTGAATTCTTGCAGCTTCATTTGTAGGCTCATTGCAGCAGGTAACTAGATTGTTGAAGATTCTCTTGATTGCACTTAAAGCAAAAGTATCACTTAATGGCTGTGCTTTCTTTGAGGTGTAAGCTTCAACAGCATGACATAATGCATCTACACCAGTAGCACTTGTTACTGATCTAGGAGCAGTCATTGTAAACTGTGGATCAATGATTGCTAGTACAGGAATTAAGCAGGCACCTGTTAATAGCATCTTTACCTGTGTAGCAGTATCGTTGATGATAGTGAACTTTGTTGCTTCTGAACCAGTACCTGCAGTAGTAGGAATAGCCACAAGCTTTGGCATTTCAACATCAATAAGCTTACCCATAAACGAAGCAATTGGAGCATCAGTAGTGCTCATCATACCAATAGCCTTAGCACTATCAATTGGTGAACCACCACCTAAACCAATTAGGAAATCACAACCATTTGCCTTGTAAGCTTCCACACCACCAATAATCATCTGATCATTTGGCTCTGAATTGATTTCAGGATAAATAACATAATCAATATTCTGACTCTTTAATACTGCTTCAAGCTTAGCAGCATTGCCTAGCTTTACCATCATGTTATCAGTAACAACTAAAGCCTTCTTACCGAAAGATGCCAAAGTTGATGCTGATTCTACTAAAGCATTAGAACCAGATATGATTTTATTTGGAGTTAAAAATGTGCTTGCCATTTTATTTCACCATGTATGTTCTGATTAACTGAACTAATGAATCATAGCCACCTAAGAACTGGTTCATAGTAGCAATGAATGCACCATAATGTTCAAATTCTTCTGGCTGCATACCATCTGGATAGTAAGCCTTTCTGAATTCTTCGTACTGTAATAATTCATTTAGGATTGCTTCATCTACTGGAGTATCCATATTGTTCTTGATTTCTACGCTTGAACCGTTGTACTTTCTCTGCCAATCTGAAGTGATAGTTAATACAACATCACCACCGATGAACTGTTCCCAATGGTTCTGGTTTCTGAATGCAGCAATTAATAGCTTTGTTCTATAACCCTTTTCCTTATAAATTCTATAAGCGTTCTTTGCAGCTGCAACACCAGCCATATCTAATGCCTGTGAGCTGATTAATGTATCAGTGCCCTTAACCCAGTTCTTTAGGTAGTCATCTAATCTACCAACCATGATAGTGCAAACTGGATGCATCCAAGAAGTATCTAAGCCTTCAGCCTCTCTTCTTGCTAAACCTCTTTCAACAGCTTCAGCTACTGCTACACATTGTGGACAAGTGAATGATACAGTTGCGTTGATTGATACACCACGATAAGTTAATTCTTCAAATGCCTTTAAGCCAGCAGCACTTGTTGGAGCCTTGATCTGGCTATTTGGTACAACTGCAGCTAATTCACAAGCTTGTTCAACCATCTTTTCAGTGCTCTTGTAATTCTTAGCATTTGTCTGGAAAGAGATACGGCCTAACTGACCATGTGACTGTTCGAACTGATTTAATAAAAGCTTACTAGCCTTAGCACCTAAAGCCTTAATTACTTCCCAAGAAACTTCATCTTCATTGAATGATGGATTATTAGCGATGATTTCTCTGATTGTTGGCTCCCAATCCTTTAATTCCTTCTTTAATACGTTACCAACGATAACTGGGTTTGTTGTAGCACCAGTAGCACCATTTTCCATTGCGTATGATAATTCAGCGCAAGAGCAAGAATCGTTCCAAACCTCTGTCTGAGGGAACTTTGTAACAGTTTCAAGTAATTTGTTCATGTTTTCTCCTTTTTTTCTTTTTTATGATTAAGTGTTGATAATATTTTGATTAACTTATATAATTTCCTTAAATAAAAAAGAGGAAATTATATGAAGTATAATCGTTTACAAGCCATGGAAGAGTACATCAAGGAGCAAAAGAGCGTTTCTAATGAGGAATTAATCGAGAAGTTTAATATCTCAATCCAAACATTAAGAAGAGATCTGAAGCTATTTGAAGACAATGGCTTAATTTCAAAGGTATATGGCGGCGTTGTTTATATTGATAAGTCAGAAAATAAAACTACAGTAAGTGATTTAGATGAACGTAAGCAAACATTAACTACTGAAAAGCAACGCATTGGTAAGCTTGCTGCAGAATTTGTTAATGATGAGGATGTTATCTTTGTTGACTCAGGAACTACCGCTGTAAACATTATACCATTTTTAAAGAATACTAAAAACGTTGTTGTTATTTCTCATTGCTTAGATGTAATGAATGCTTTAGTTGATGTTCCAAATGTTACAGGAATCTGTGCAGGAGGAACCTTGTTAAAGGACTCAAAGACATTCCTAATTGATACAACATTCTATCCATACAACTACAATAAGGCATTTATCTCTACTGTAGGTATTTCTTTGACTCATGAGCTAACCAATACAAACCTTCAAGAGGGTGCCGTAAAGCGTCATGTCATTACTCATGCCAAAGAGGTGTTTGTTCTAGCTGACCACTCTAAGTTTGGCATTATCGCATTTAATCATTTTGCAAATTACAATGAAATTAATTGCGTAATTACAGATAAGCAGCCAGATGAAAAATATGTCAGTATGCTTGAAAATAACAAGATTAAGGTCGTTTATTAATCTTAACCAGTTCAATTCTAGATTTTAGCAATAAAAAAGTCAACGGCAAAATGAGAAAGAATTGGTTAAATTGAGTAAGTTTTGATAAACATTTTGCGATTTAGACAAAAATAAAAAGATAAAGAAAAAATTACCGAAATAAAGATAATAGAAAAGTAGGTTATATTAAAGGAAAGTCCTTTACAATTACTCATTGAAAAAAGAAGGAGGGCAAAGGATGAAGGATCAAAAATCCAAAATCTATAATCAGCAGATTATTTCATTTTTAATTGATAATGATATGGTTACTGTACAGCAACTTTCTGAAAAAACTTCTTTGTCTGAAAAGACAGTCAGAAGTAAAATTGACTACATAAATGATTTTCTGATTGAAAATAATTTAGGTGAGATCAAAAAGAAAACAAGGGTTGGTGTCTGGCTAGATGCAACAAGTGAGCAGAAGCAGGCATTAATCAATAGTTTTATAGATAAAAATGGAGACATTGATATCGGGCAATCCGATGCGTTAAGAATGGCAAGTGCAATGCGCTACATTCTAAAAATTAATAAAAACAATCCTATTACAACAAAACAATTATCGGAATATCTTTATTTAAGTGTTCCTACGACATTGAAGATTGTTGCTAATTGTCGTGAATGGCTGAATTTATTCAATGTTGATATTAATCTGGTAAGAAATAAAGGCATTGAATTAGTAGGCTCACAAGCCTGCTACAGATTGGCTTTAAAGCATTTTATTACGAAGCTGGATGCTAGTAATGATATCGAGTATAAGATTCTATATTTTATGCCAGGTATCAATCTGGAAAAGATAAAAAAGATTATTATTAATACTGAAAATGAATGGTCATTTGATTTTGCTGAGGAATCATTCAATGAGATTTTAATCTTTGTCTGCCTGGCAATTTATAATGCTTCAAATAACACGATAGATGATTTAGGCTTAAGCGGTGAAGAATTAATTATGCTTCAGCAATATAATGAATATAACTTCGCTTCAGCAATTTATAAAAAGGTATCAGAAGCATTTGAATTAGAGGTTCCTGCACAGGAAATAGCATTCTTATCCGTACAGATTTTATGTTCAAAGCTATTAGATACGACTAATTACAATGCTTCAACCAAGCAAATGCTTGAGACCTATGATAATATCCTGACGGATTTTGTTAAAAAGATTATCAATGTCGTATCCGATGTATTGAATGTTGATTTAACAAAGGATGAAACACTATATAAAGGATTGCTGATGCATTTAAAGCCTGCAATTTTCCGCTTAAGATATAAAAGAGGTAATGCAAATCAGCTAACAAACTATCTAAAAACAGAATATAAACAGACATTTAGAGTTTCATGGTTGGTGTCAGTATTATTTGAAGAGTATTTCAATTTAACAATTACAGAGGATGAGTTAGGGTTTATCGTCTTATATATCCAGGCTGCCTTAGAAAGAAATAAGGCTCCAATTAATGCCGTATTAGTTTCAAAAAATGGTATGGGTATTAATCAGATGCTGATTGATAAGATTGAAAGAAACTTTAGAAAGGTTTCTGTAACCAAGATTTTCTCACCACATGAATTCAATACTTCATTGATTGATGAGGATGATCTGATTATTACAACCGTAAAATTAGATAAGACAATATCCAACAAATGCGTTGAGATTGATGATTTACTATCAAAAATTTCTATTGAGAAGTTAGATGAAGCAGTTCAAAGTAAGCTAAAAACAAATGATGATGGTGTTGTTAAATTTGATTCATCATGTCACCAATTCTTTGAACCAGATCTGATTTTCCCACATTTAGATGTAAAGGATAAAACAGAGCTGATTAAGCTATTAACCAGCAAGCTTGTTACAAAGGGTTATGTTACAAGAAGGTATTGTGACACTGTTTTAGCAAGAGAAAACATGACTCCTACCTCTATTGGTAATGGTATTGCTGTACCACATGGAGAGCAATCAGAAATTAATGAAGCAAGAATTGTTATTGCAACATTAAATGAACCAATTTTGTGGGATACAGATTATTGTGACGTTATATTCCTGTTAGTCGTTAAGATGGATAATGAATATGAGCTTGAAAGAACTCAGCTATTCTATAAGGAATATGTAAGATTGATTGAAACTGACGAGAAGGTAAATCAGCTGCGCCAGTTTGATAAAAACACAGATTTATATAAATATCTTGTTCAATAATTAAAATGGAAAGGAGATTAAGTTATATGCCATTAATTGATATTTTGAACGAAAACATTATCAACCTAGAGGTTGAAGGCAACACTAAGGATGAGGTTTTACATAACCTTGCTAAGGATCTTTACAGCAATGAATACATTGATGATGTAGAACAGTTTGTTTCTGACATTTATGAAAGAGAAGCAGAAGGCCCTACAGGTATGGGTAACCATATTTCAATTCCTCATGGAAAGAGCTTTTCAGTAAAGAAAATTGGTATTGCTATCGGTAGAACAGTAAATCCAATCAAGTGGGAAAGTGGTATGAGCGATGATGGTTATCAGGATACCAGATTAATCTTCTTATTCTGCGTAAGTGCTGATGAAGAATTTGCTAGAAATCATATGCTATTATTATCTGAATTAGCTGGAAAGCTAGGTAATGATGCTAGAGTAACAAGATTATCTGAAGCTACTACTAAACAGGAGGTTATTGATTTAATTCTTTGTGATGAGGAAGCTTTAGAGGGTACAGAAATCAAGGAAACTGAGGAAATTATTGACTTAGATATTGATTTCTAATCTAAAAGATAAGTATAATGATTTTAGAAATAAGGGAAGTTTAGAAAATAAAAATTACCAAAACATATTCAAATTAATCAAAAGTTTCTCATTTGCTTAGGATTATTAGCGTTTGAATATGGTAAAAGCAAAAAATTACCGAAATTAAAGGAATGAAAAAAAAGTATTGTTATTAAAGTTTATGTTAAACTTTTAATAAATAGCTAAGCAAGTTATAAAGAAAGGAGACTCTCTATATGAAAATTTGTGCTATAACAGCTTGTACTGCAGGTATCGCTCACACTTACATCGTTGCTGAAAAGATTCAGAAGGCAGCTGAAGAAGCTGGTCATTGGTGTAAGGTAGAAACTCAGGGATCTACTGGTATTCAGAACGAAATTACTAAGGAAGAAGCTCAGGCTTGTGATGTAGTAATTTATGCTCACGATATCGCAATCCGTGGTGAGAGCCGCTTCGCAGGCAAAAAGATTGTAGACATTCCAATCAGTGTTGCTTTAAAGAATCCAAAGTCTTTAATCGCAACTATTGAAAAGAAATTGGCTGCAAAGTAAAAATTAAAATATTTTAAAAAATAGAAAGAGGAAAAATTTATGAAAGAATTCAAAAAGCATGTCATGACTGGTATTTCATTCTTAATCCCAATGGTAGTTATGGCTGGTATTATGGGTGCTATTCAGAAGGCTTATTCTTGGTCAGGTGTACCTATTTCTGATCCATCAATCTCTGGTTTAGCATTCTCAGGTTTCAACATTTTAAAGATTAGTGACTGGATGCACGTATTCGGTAAGTTAAACGGTGAAGGTTTCAACTGGGCATATGCATTCTTATGTGCTGGTATCGCATACTCAATCGCTGACAGACCTGGTATCGTTCCTGGTTTCGCAATTGGTTACTATGCTGGTGGTCCTACTAAGACTGGTTTCGTTGGCGCAATGATCATGGGCTTCGCTATTGGTTATTTCGTTAAGTGGATGAAGACTTGGAAGCTTCCAAAGGCATTCATGGGCTTAATGCCAGTATTAATCATCCCAGTAGTTGCTACTGCTGTTGGTGCTATCGTATTCTTCGGTATTTTACAGAGACCTATCGCTATGGTTATGATTGCATTCCAGGCATGGATCCAGGGCTTAGCTGAAGGTTCATTATTCGTAGTTGGTGCTGTTATCGGTGCTTGTATGGGCTTCGATATGGGTGGTCCAGTTAATAAGACTGCTTCAATGGCTGCTAACGCATTATATGCTGATAACGATATGAACGGTGGTTTAGGTGCTTGCGCTGAAACTGCTAAGATTATCGGTGGTATGACTCCTGGTATCGGTGTTGGTTTAGCTGCTATCATCGCTCCTAAGAAGTTCACTCAGCAGGAAAAGGATGCTGCTTATACAGCTATCCCAATGGGCTTCGCTTTCATTACTGAAGGTGTATTAGCTTTCGCTGCAGATGATCCAGTAAGATTCATCCCTTCTTCAATGGTCGGTTCAGCAGTTGCTTCAGGTTTAGCAATGGCTTGGAAGATCGGAACTCCAGCTGCACATGGTGGTATCTTCGTTGCTCCATTATCAAATAATCTTGGTTTATGGGTAGTTGCGTTATTAATCGGTTCTGCTATCACAGGCGTATTATATGCAGTATTAAAGAAGACTCCAAGCGCTGATGACGTTAAGGAAGAAGAAATCGTTGATTTAGATATCGACCTTTAATTCTTAAAAATTTATTGATTTTTAAAGTATTGCTTAGTTAAAGAGAAATATTCTAATTCATATAGAAAGAAGAAACAAAAACTATGTATGTAAATATGAAGTATATCCTAGATGCTGCAAACCGTGACAACTATGGTGTTATGGCTGTAAACAGTGTCAATATGGAAATTGCAAGAGCAGTTATTGAGGCTGCTGATGAAATGCATTCACCAATTATCGTTCAGTTTGGCTGTGGCCAGATGAAGACTTTAGCTCATCCAAGTGAAATGGTTCCAATGATTAAGTCTTTAGCAGAAAGAGCTTCTGTTCCAGTATGCTTAAACTTAGACCATGGTCCATCTTTAGAAGCTGTTATTGATGCTTTACATTGGGGATTCTCAAATGTAATGATCGACGCTTCTTCGTGCGAATATGAGGAAAATGTTAGAAAGTCTAGAATCGTTGCTGATTTAGCACATGGTGTAGGCGCTAGCGTTGAAGCTGAATTAGGTCATGTTGGCCAGGCTGATGCAGGTGATGGCAAGACTAGTGACATGTATACAAATGTTGCACAGGCTAAGGATTTCGTAGAACGTACTGGTGTTGATGCGTTAGCAGTAGCTATCGGAACAGCACACGGTGCATACCCTAAGGGATATGTTCCTGTACTTGATTTTGAAAGACTTGCTGAATTAAAGGCTGAATTAAAGATGCCTTTAGTATTACATGGTGGTTCTGGTTCAGGTGAAGAAAATCTTCGTAAGGCTGTAGCTGGTGGAATCAACAAGATTAACGTTTGTACAGACGTATTCAATGTTGCTGAAGAAGCTAGAACTAAGGCTAAGGAAGAAAATCCAAAGCTAAACTACATGCAGCTTGAAGCTGTAGCAGAAGCTGCAGTTAAGGCTTATGTTAAGGACTATATCCGTGTAATTGGATCTAACGATCGTTACACATTTGATGCTGCTGATAACGGCAGTAAAGAATAGTGCAATTAAAGGCGGAAGGAATAATCTTTCCGCCTTTTCTTAAATTATTATCTGAATTACTGAAGATTCAGTGGTTTAGATAATCATTTAAAACATAAAAGGAGATAGAATATGAAAATTGCGATGATTAATGAATTCTCTCAGGCTTCTAAGAACTCTACAGTTATTGGTTGTCTTAAGGATGTTGTTGAACCAATGGGACATACTGTATATAACACAGGTATGAATTCAGAGGATGCTGTTTTACAGTTAGGTCAGCCAGGCTATTTAACTTATTTAAATATTGGTGTTCAGGCCGCTTTATTATTAAATTCAGGTGCAGTTGACTTTGTTGTTACTGGTTGTGGAACTGGTCAGGGTGCTTTAATGGCTTGTAATATGATGCCAGGTGTTGTTTGTGGCTATTGTATTGAACCATCAGAT
>DCGH01000064.1:7657-21676 GCA_002315205.1 Erysipelotrichaceae bacterium UBA1783 | reverse complement strand
GCCCCTTTATACATATCAATCATATATACCTCTTAATACATTAGATTTTTCTTTTTTTATATTATACCTTTTTCATCACCATTTTTCTCTATTTCCTGCCAAGAAAGTCCTCTAATGATGAAAAAAGCACAAAATGTGCTTTTTTCTCTTAATATTCAGTCTTTCTTATGAAACCTTCATAGCTTTCTAAAGGATGCTGTAGAAAATTAATATCTCTTACAAAGGTTTTTAAAACCATTCCTTTTTCCACCTGACTATCAACATTGACAAATACACTATCCCCAGTCACAACATAGATGTCATCACAAAGGTAATCCCTTGTTTCATCCTTTATTTTTACCTGTATGAAGCGTCTTTCATCCTTATGAGGATCCTTGAAAGGATTTGCAACTCTGAATCCATAACAATCTATCGCAAATGCAAGATCATCATTATTATAGAAGCTGACAACGTTGTATTCATAATCAATACTTGTTGCCACAAAATCAAAATCGCCTTGCCAATTTTGGACATCTAATGCTGTAAATGTAAGCTCATCTGTTAGCATACAGCCATTAAATGACAGCATTGTAATCAGGCAATATGGCTGTAGTCCATCCCTTTCAGGAAGAATTCTCGCAGTCATTTTTAGTTTGTTTCCCTTTAGTGCTTTTACTTTAAAATGAACCCTTCGATGTCCCTCAAAGAACAGATTCAGAATATCCAGGTTCTCCATATCAGCATGCTTCGCTGTTTCAAAGTGCTGGTTTCTTCTGCAGCATTCTAATCCTTCTATTACCCCATCAAACACTCTCTGATCGCCATAATAATCATAGTTTGACATTCTCTCACGGATTGCAAAATCCGCCTGTAAATAGAAATAATAGGCTGCTGGCCATTGCTGCTTTTCCGCAAATATTCCACCCATTCTTAAGGCTAAATCAGCAAATTTACAATCCAAAAATCCCTTTGAGAAAATCTTCAGATTTTCCTGATACAGGTCGGTATAAATCTCTTCAGCTACTCGATTATTCTTAGTAACATAATAGCCATGTCTAAACATGTCTGCCAGCTTATACCTTGATTCATAAATGCCACTGGCGGCACCAATAGAGAAATACTTGAAGGCCTTGTCATATTCTCCAATGCCATTATTAGCCCTGCCAAAGTAATAGATATAGCCTAAGCTGTTGGCAATACCTGGCTCACCATATTGGCTATATAGCTTTTCAAAAATATCTCTGCACTTTTCCCAATCACATTCAAACAGACTATTGCCTCCATAGTAACAATAGCCCAGCGTTTCTAATCCAATCGGATTGTTCTGTGCTGCTAGCTCCTTAGTAAAACGAACAAACATCTCATCATAAGGTGGTTCAACTTCATCAATCAGGTCATTGTCCTGAACATATGAAATAAAAGACTCCTTAATAGATTCAACATACTCTCTTTTCTCTAAAGAAAGTTCACTATCCCTTCTGAATAAAGAAATCATGCTGATAACTTCTTCTATGTCAAAATGGTCTTCAATAGCTTCCTCTCCATTAAAAGCATTCACATCAAATAGTTCGAATACATATTTGAATAGATCTGACTGCTTTGCTAAAAGAAGATTTTCTATTTCCTTCTCACTGATATCCTCCTGTGGTAAATAACAAGGCTTAAGGATAATATTTATTTCAAATAAGGCGCTTAAAAACTGACCTACTGTAATCTTTTTGATTTTGAAATTCGCTACCATTGCTAAAAGGTCATCTATTGTAGGCTGATAAGGCTTTTCATAGCTGTAATTTGTCGCCAGACGAATATCCTCATAACAATCCATATATTCCTTATTTAATCTGAATATATTTTTCAGATCTGCTTCACTTAGATGAATTGGTGGAATATATTCCACTTCCCTTTCCTTAACAGTCTTTTCATATTCCCCATCAATAATTACTGTTAGTTTATCCTTATTTATTTGAAAAACCTCTGCGATTTCAGCTGTTTTAATTATTCTGACAAAACTTCCAACTTCCATGATGCCTTCCTTTATGCTTCCTTCTTTTCTTCAATATTAACCCACTCAGAAATCAGAGTAGATAGAACTGAGAATAACGGAACGCCAATAATCATTCCAACAATACCAAATAATCCACCACAAAGAATAATTGAGAATAATACCCAGAATGGAGATAAGCCTGTCTTATCTCCTAAAATCTTAGGGCCAAGGAAATTACCATCAAACTGCTGAAGAATGATGATAATGATAACGAAAATTAGGGCCTTGGTTGGATTATTTACTAAAACTAATAACGCAGATGGTACCGCACCAATAAATGGACCGAAGAATGGGATAACATTAGTGATACCAACAATAACAGAAACTAGTAGAGCATATGGAATATTAACAATGGATGTTAGGATAAAGCATAGAACACCAATGATTAAGCTATCAATAAGCTTTCCTCTAATAAATGAGGAGAAGGCACGGTCCATCATAGCAAGAACCTCAATAAATTTATCCATCTTGTCCTTTAAAATCTTTTTTAAATAGATCGAAAAATGCTTTCCCATTGTTTCATAATCCAATAGCAGATAAATCATAACAACAACACCAATCAGAATATTCTTTGCTGTAGTAAATAAGGTTGATAATGCATAGAATACATTTCCGAATAAATCTAAGCCTGTAGAAGGAATTGCTGATAAATCCAAATTATCGGTAATCCATTTTGAAACACGATTATAAATCATGACAACAAACTCATTCAATTCTTCGTTTTCAAAATACTCAGTAATTCTGTTTATGTAGACAGATGATTGTGAAATAATCTGAGAAACGCTCTGGAAAAATCCTGGTAGGATTAAAGCGATTAAAACCGTAAAGGTACCGATTAAAACGACAACGCAAGTAAATACGGCTACACTCTTTGCCAGCTTTTCATTCTCGATTTTTGATTTAATATGCTTATTTAGCGGATTTAATAGATAAGCAAAAATACCACCATATACAAATGGTAGAAGAATCTGGAATAATGTCACAACAAATTGCCAGATTGGTTTAATATTCAATAAAATGAATCCTGTAAGCATACTAGCTAAAATAATAAAGTATGCAGTTAATCCTTTTTTCATGGCTTTACCTCCTTTTTAGAAAAAGACACAGAAAAACGCTAGTCCTGTGTCTTTAAAAAATGCTCTAATTTAACAATAGCAGCCTTAATCTGCTCTAAAGAATAGGCATAGGAAATACGAACATATCCTTCACCCTCTTGACCAAAGGCATCCCCTGGAACTAAAGCAAGATTTTCCTTTTCCAGTAAGGCTTCACAGAACTGCTGTGATGTCATAAATGTTGACTTAATTGATGGGAATACATAGAAGGCCCCTTCTGGAAGATGAGTTTCTAGGCCAATTCTATTTAGCTCTCTAACAATATAGTTTCTTCTCTGTTTAAATGATGTATTCATCTTTTCAACATCATCATCGCCATTTCTTGCTGCTTCAATTGCGGCAAACTGACTGATGGTTGATGTACACATAACATTGTATTGATGAACCTTGTTCATCATATCAATCAATTCCTTATGCGCTAAAATATAGCCAACACGATAGCCAGTCATTGAATAAGCCTTTGAGAAGCCATTAATAACAATGACTCTATCCTTTATTTCAGTAAATTCCGCAATGCTAACATGCTTCTTATCATAGGTTAGCTCAGCATAAATTTCATCTGTCACAACAAATAAATTGTGCTTCTTAATAATTGGCACAATTGCTTCGTAATCACTTCTTGTCATCACCCCACCAGTTGGGTTATTTGGGAAGTTCAATAAAAGGATCTTACTTTTTTCAGTAATTACTTTCTCTAGAGCATCTGCTGTTAGCTTAAACCTATTTTCTTCCTTTAGCTCTGTTGTTACTACAACACCCTTAGCTAATTGTACCATTGGTGTATAGGCAACATAACCTGGAGAAGGAATGATTACCTCATCACCCTCATTCACTAAGGAACGCATCACTAAATCTATAGCCTCTGATCCACCAACAGTACAAAGTACATTGTCCTTTGGATCATAATCAATATTGAATCTTCTCTTGTTATATTTGCATATTTCTTCTCTTAGCTCTAATAAGCCCTTGTTTGCTGTATAGAAGGTTTTGCCTTTTTCTATAGCATAAATAGCAGCCTCTCTAATATGCCAAGGCGTGATGAAATCTGGTTCACCAACACCTAATGAAATAACGCCCTTTTTAGTAGCAGCAATATCAAAAAATTTTCTAATGCCAGATGGCTTTAATGCCTTTACCTGGGTATTTAATTCTTCATCAAAAATCATGGTGTTACAATTAGCCTTTCATCTTCGGTTTTCTTTTTATCAAGGATTTCGCCCATAATCTTATATTCCTTTAGAATGAACATGGTTTCTGTAGAGTTTACACCCTCTGTTGGTGCAAGCTTATATGCAACGAAATCAGAAATTTCTCTCATTGTCTTTCCTTCAATTACTAATAAGAATTCAATCTTACCAGCAACTAAATATAAATTTGTTACTTCTGGATAATTACAGATAATCTCAGCTACACGATCATAGCCCTTATCTCTTTCAGGAGTTGTGTTTACCGCAATAATAGCCTTTACAACATCAGTGTTTGTCTTATCCCAGTTAATGATTGTATGGTAACCGGCGATAATGCCCTTGCTCTCACAATCCCTGATGCATTCCGCCACTGCGTCTTCTCTCTCATTCAAAAGCGCGGCTAAATCAGTTACGTTAAGCTTTGCATTGTTTTCCATTAACATTAACATTTCTTTTAACATAAACATTCTCCTTCGATGGTTTGTTCTCATTATTATACAAGTTTTTCAAAGATAAAAAAAGAACATCATTGTAAAATGACATTCTTTTGCTCATTTCTGACTATTTTTTATTAAAGGTCCAAGGATGCTTTTCTTTTACAATATCCTCAATTTCCAATAAATCATCAATAACTGAATTTGGTTTTTCTTTTAAAAGCTTATCCAGATAGAACTTATTTGTAGTTATGCCAATGCTATAAACGCCAGCATTCCTTGCACAGACAATATCCGAAGAGCTATCACCAACATAAATAGCATTAGAGCGCTTTGCTCCAAGCTTTTCTAAGGCTTTATCAATCGTTTCCTTGTGTGGCTTGCAATGCTCTACATTATCTACACCGATAATGACATCAAACATTTCGTTCATACCACAGACAGATAATCCTAAACGGATTGTAGATACCTTCTTGCTAGAGGCGATTGCTACAGGATAGCCATTGTCCTTTAGCCATTGTACCAGCTCTTTTGCATGAGGTACCTCTTTCACTGTATCCTTATGAATCTGGTTATTGTACTCTCTATAGCATTCAATCAGCTCATCTACATTTTTACCAGGAGCATATTTTTCAAAGGACTGCTGTAATGTTGGTCCTAAGAAATATGCCTTATCCTCTTCAGTTAATACTAAATCTGGTTCATAGATTCCTAATACATGCTCAAAAGATTTCTGAATACAATCTGCAGTATCTAATAAGGTACCATCTAAATCAAAAATAACTGCTGGTTTCTTTTTTAAAGCAAGCTTGTTGAAAGCCCCACATAAACCAAGAATGCCAACAAGCATATAAATGATAGAAATAATCTGTGCTGTCTTTAATCCATAGAACATTAAGCTATCACTTCTCTGTGATTCAATCCAGAAACGGATCACACCATACCAAGCCAGATAGCAGAACATGCCATCACCACGATTCTTCTGAGAATACTTACGATAAAGCTGAATTAGAATAAAGCCCAGAATACATAAGCAGCTTTCATAGAAGAACATTGGCTGTCTATAATCACCCGCAATATACATTCCCTTCTTTAAGAAAGAAATAATTCCATCAAAGTAAGTTCCATCTACAACATTACCATAGGCTTCCTGATTGAAGTAATTTCCCCATCTGCCTGTTGCCTGAGCAATTAACACATATGGGAAGATTATATCGCCAATATGGAAGAAAGAAATATTGTGCTTAATACAATAGTATAAAACATACCCTGCGCCAAAGAATAAACCGCCATGAATTGCTAAGCCACCATCCCAGATTCTGATAATTGAAATCGGATCTGAAAAATAGCCTACAAAATCATAGAAGACACAATACCATAATCGGGCACCTACAATACCAAAGGTTAATGCCCCGATAAACAGATCATCCATTAAGCCACTATCGTATCCTACCTTTTCTAAATGCTTTCCAGCTAAAAAGTATACAATAATTGCACCAGTTAAAATGCACACAGCATACCATCTGATTTCAAGAGAACCAACCCTTAAAAAGATGGCCATACTTGGAAATAATTCCATTTAGTCTTCCTCCTTTTGAGCATTACATAAAGCAACCACACGATCCTCTAAAATCTGTGATGAATTAATGCCCTTATCTCTAAGAATGCAGTTTGTTACAGCAGCTTCAATGATGGTTGAAACAGAACGGCCTTCTGATACTGGAATAGTAATTTTTGGAATATCAACACCGAAGATTGTTAAATGCTCCTCATCCATACCTACACGGTCATACTCAATGTTTGGATCCCATCTCTGTAAATGAATTGCATAATCAATCTGCGCACGGTCGGTTGTTGAGGCAATACCAAACATACTTGTTACCTCAATAATACCTATACCTCTGATTTCCAGCATATTTTTTAAAATTGCTGGTGCTGTACCAGTAATATGATTGTGTAATCTGAATACATCCACACGATCATCAGCTACCAGCAAGTGTCCCTTCTTTACAAGCTCTAGTGCAACCTCTGATTTACCAATACCAGAATCACCAGTGATTAATACACCATGGCCATAAACAGAAAGCAATACACCATGAATAGATTCTACCTCTGAAAAGAACTCCTCTAAATAAGTAACAATATCAACAATTACTGTTGATGTTGTTGATGAAGAAGAGAAAATTGGAAAATTCTTCTTTTGACAAATCTCTAATAAAATGTCTGGGCAAGGAAGATTTCTGGCAATTAATATCATTGGAACAGCATCTGAAGTAATAAAATCAAATGCTTTTCTCTGCCTTTCCTCACTCATAGTTTGAATATAATTGATTTCCTTTTCACCAAGAATAACAACACGACGATAAGCCTTGTCCATATAGTATCCTGAAAGCTCTAAACCAGGTCTGTTAACATTGGTGTCGTGAATAATTCTCTGCAAAGAAGCATCATCACCACAGATACGCTGATAACCAAAGTAATTGATCAAATCCTTTACTCTTACTGTTTTCATCGGCTATTCTCCTTTCAAAATTCTCTTTAAATACTGTCCAGTGTAGCTATTTTCTACCTTTGCTACATCTCTTATTGTACCACAAGCAACAACAGTTCCACCACCATCGCCACCATCTGGTCCTAAATCAACAATATAGTCTGCACTCTTAATGACATCAAGATTGTGCTCAATAACTAAAACGGTGTCTCCATGATCAACAATTCGCTGTAACACATTTAATAGCTTCTGTACATCATAAGAGTGTAATCCAGTAGTTGGCTCATCTAAAACAAACAATGTTTTTCCTGTTGCCTTTTTCTGCAATTCTGAAGCAAGTTTAATTCTCTGTGCCTCACCACCAGAGATGGTCGTTGCAGACTGACCAAGCTTCATATAACCTAAACCGACATCACACAACGTCTGAAGCTTTGATTTAATCTTTGGTACAGAGCTAAAGAATTCTACCGCTTCATCACAGGTCATTTCTAAAACATCATAAATATTCTTACCCTTGAAATGACATTGTAATGTTTCCTCATTATATCTTGTGCCATGACAATTATCACAAGGAACATAAACATCAGGCAAAAAGCTCATAGAAATCTTTTTGACACCATCACCCCAGCAGGATTCGCATCTTCCACCAACCACATTGAAAGAGAATCTTCCTTTATCATAGCCTCTTAGCTTTGCCTCTGCAGTTTGAGCAAATAAAGCTCTGATATCGTCAAATACACTGGTATAGGTTGCTGGATTACTTCTTGGCGTACGGCCAATTGGATCTTGATCAATAATGATAATCTTATCCAGATTTTCCATACCGGTAACACTCTTGACCTTACCTGGTTTAATTTTCTGTCTGCCTAAATATTGCTGAACAGATTTACCAATAATTTCATTCACTAAGGTACTCTTACCACTACCAGAAACACCGGTAACCACATCCAGGCAGCCTAATGGCAATGATACATTTATGTTTTTTAAGTTGTTTTCACTTGCTCCCTTTATGACAAGGCTATTACCATTTCCTTTTCTAGCCTTTTTAGGAATTTCAATCTTTTTTTCTCCAGACAGATACTGTCCTGTAATACTTTCCTTACAGTTAACAATGTCCTTGCTAGGACCATTGTAAATAATATTTCCACCATGAATACCAGCATATGGACCAACGTCAACAATCCAATCGCACTCTCTCATAGTATCCTCATCATGCTCGACAACAATTAAGGTGTTGCCTAAATCACGCATATTCTTTAAGGTCTGAATCAGTTTTGCATTGTCCTTCTGATGTAAGCCAATAGAAGGCTCATCCAATACATATAAAACACCTGTAAGCTTAGAACCAATCTGCGTAGCCAAACGAATTCTTTGAGCCTCACCACCTGATAAGGTTCCGGCCATACGATCTAATGTTAAATACTCTAAGCCGACATCCTGTAAGAATCTTAAGCGGTTATATACCTCTTTAATTGCCATATCAGCAATCTGATGCTGTGAGTTTGTTAACTGCAATCCTTCAATAAAGGTAATCGCATTTTTAATACTCATTTCTGTCCATTCAATAATATTCTTATTGCCAATACGTACAGAAAGGGCCATTTCATTTAATCTCTTTCCATGGCAGGTTGGACACTCTAAATCAGCCATAAAGGAGCCATACCATTCTTTACTCATTGATGAGGTTGTCTCCATATATCTTCTTTCAATTAAGGTTAAAACACCCTCAACAAAGCCTGTTGTATTTTTTGTTATACCACCACGAGAGGTAATGGAATAGCTGATTGGTTCATCTGAGCCATATAAAATCAGATCCATTTCCTTTTTAGTAAAATCCTTTAATGGCTTATCCTGATCAATGTGATAATGATCTAATAAAACCTTAAATCCTTTCCACTCTAAATTCTCTGAATTAACAATGTTTTTATAATATTTAATGGCTCCCTGATTAATGCTTAATGAATCATCAGGAATTAGGATATCTAAGTCTACCTTCTGTTTAAAGCCTAAACCATTACAATCAGGGCAAGCACCTAATGGTGAATTGAAGGAGAATAATCTCTGCTCTAGCTTTGGTACACTAAAGCCACAATACTTGCAGGCATAATGATTAGAGAATAGCATCTCCTGATCACCGCTTTTAATCAATACTAAGCCATCAGAAACAGACAACGCTGTTTCAATGGAATCGTGAATTCTTCCTCGATTCTCTTCTCTTTTGATAATTCTATCTACGACAACATTAATGTCGTGCTTTTTATTCTTATCTAGTTCAATTTCGTCCTCTAGCATTCTGATTTCACCATCAATTTCAGCTCTGATAAAGCCTTCCTTGAATAGCTTTGCTAGTAAATCCTTATGAGTTCCCTTTTTTTGCTTTGCTACAGGGGCCATAATAATAATTTTGGCCTGGTCCTCTAAAGACATAATAGACTCCAGCATCTCCTTGATTGTTGAGCTGGTAATAGGCTCATTATGCGTTGGGCAGTATGGTACACCAATTCTGGCGAATAATAATCTTAAAAAGTCGTATATTTCTGTAATGGTACCAACCGTACTTCTTGGATTGTTGTTGGTTGATTTCTGGTCAATGGCAATCGCTGGAGACAGTCCCTCAATCATCTCCACATTTGGCTTGCTGACATTGCCTAAAAATTGTCTTGCATAGGTAGATAAGGACTCAACATATCTTCTTTGTCCTTCAGCATAAATTGTGTCAAAAGCAAGAGAGGTCTTACCAGATCCGCTTAATCCAGTCATAACAATAAATTGATTTCTAGGAATCTCTAAAGAAACATTTTTTAAATTGTTTTCTTTTGCTCCCTTGATAATAATCTTGTCTTTCATAGCTACCTCACTTTTTATCCAATATATTTTAGCATATTTAATAATTCTATTATATAATGTATATGGAAAAATGGTATAATATTACCTTAGTAGGGGGTGTGTCTATGAGACATCGTTACGGACGTGGAACACGCGGTAATCCTTCAATTCTGAAGTTTTTAATATTTTTCGCTATCATTTCTAGCTTAGGTTCTTTAATGGAAATTGGCTGGGATCTTTTGGGTTTTTTAATTGAAGCCTTAATTATTTTACTTGTATTTGGTGGTACAATTGCTGCAGTTGTTGCTCCATTTGCTGCTGTATATTTTCTTTTTAAGGCCATCTTTGGTTCAAAGAACAAAAACAAAAACAATACCATCACAAAGAATAAGACAAAGGCATCTACGGTTGATACAGATGCATTATTAAAGCAGCTATCAAAGTATTTCCAGAACAACGATATTATCAATATTGATGAGGAAACATACCTTACCATCACTGATAAGGACAACATCAATCTGAAAACTGTTGATATCTATATGCGTGAAGAATACATTGGTAGCCTTCAGGATTATTTAACTGCTTATCCAAACGCCTATAATCAGCTAGCTGATATGCTAACAAAGTATTTAAACAAGAAAGCTAAAGAGCTGAAAAAGAATGCTAAGAAGGCAGAAGCTGAAATCAAGGAAAATATTGCTCCAGAAAAGAAGACAGAAGCTACTGTGGAGAAGGATGCAGATTATTATGTTAAGACATTAATGTATCTGAATGACCAGAATCCAAATGAACAGATTACTGCTGGTTTAAACGAAACATGTGAATTCTTAAGAAGCTTAAAGAAGATTGAGGATGAATTCCCTGAAAGCAAAAACAAAACAGGCAAGCTTTATGAATACTATCTTCCAATGCTGACAGATATTCTAGCAAACTATAATCGTTTATATGCAAACACAACTAACCAGGCCGACTTCAAAGCAAGTGAAGATCGTCTGTTAAAGACTATTGTTCTAATTAATGGTGCTCTAAAGACTATTTCAAGTGGTTTATTAGAGGAATACTATTCAGAAATTAATGTTGATATGAGAACTCTTGAATCTATCCTAAAGAAGGATGGCTTAGTAGAGGATTTCAAGCAGGAGGGTTAATATATGGCAGAGAATAAATCATGGAATGACTCACTGGATGAAATGCTATCAAAGCTAAACAATGGTGATTATATTGATCAGTCAGTTAACGAATTCAAAAAAGGCGTTGATGATACTGTTATTGGCGTAAGAAAAACAGTAAATAAAAATGGTAAAACATCTTATACAACTTCTAATAGTGTCTACAAGATTGTAGTACCTCATATTAACAGAACAATAGAAAACACAAAGTATTCCAGCCGTTATCATCAGGTAATCAGCTGCTTAGAAAACATTCAGTATGATAATTATCCTTATGATAAAAAGGAAGGATACGATGCTTGTATCGAAAAGTATATTAATGATGTAAAAACACATCAGAATTCCTTCAAGGCCATTGACCAGCAGATTGATAGCGATATGAAGGAATACAAATCAAAGGTCAAAGCAAGTAATGTAGATGCTTATTTACAGGGCTACTATGATGCTTTATTAATGGTTAAAAAGGTCTTAAACAATTCAAAATTAGCTCGTTTACAGGAGCTTGCAAATAAGGTTGGTATTTAATTATGGCAAAAGATAGAGATGAAGAAAGAAAAGCTTTATATGACAAGGTTTTAGGCAAAAATGCGCCAGACCGTACTTTATCTAAGGAAGATATTGCCGTATTAAAAACAAATCCTTTCACTGGTGAAGATATCTCCGAAGAGCTAAAAGCACTTCAGGCAAATTATGACAAAATTAAGCAGCAAACTGAATCACTAAACGATTTAGTTTATTCTAACAATATGGTTGACTTAGATTCATTAAGAGAATCTTTGAAGGCCGATTTTGGTTCTGATTTCAAATTAGAAGAAGAAAGCAATATCAATATCGTTTCAAATCAATTGGACTTGAACGAACGCTTTGAAGAAATTGAAACAATTTTAAATAAGGTTGTATTAAATCAGACTGATTATAACCGCAATCTTTGCAAGGCATTCAAACGTCCATTAGTTATGGGTCAGCAGCCTTCAGGCTTATCAAGCTCTATCCTAATTACCGGCAAGCCATATACTGGAAGACATTCTTCCGTTAATGAAATTGTAAAGAATTTGTCAGAGGCTTCATTAATCAGCAATGGTACAATTACTACTGTTGATTTAACAAAATATTCTAGCAAGGAAGATGAAAACAACTTTATCATTGACCTTTATGGTGCCATCAGCAATTCACAGGTTATCGTATTTGATAACATCGATGCTATTGCACCAAGCTATCTGAACTATGTTGAACAGATTTTATTAGAAGGCAAGCTTTCTCTTTCAAAGCGTTATGTTTTAAAGGATAAGCAGCTTGTTGAAACAAACAACGCCTTAGTAAAGAATTCTATCTCTGAAATCAGCTTTAAAGGTAAGTACTTAGTATTTATTACCTCATTAAAGACTAGCAAGCTATTAAATGTTGTTGGTTCAAGATTTGTGAATAACATTTCCGATTCATTAAGAACCGATGAGTTAACTGAAGAAGATATTCTTGAGGTTTATCCAACAAAGCTTGTTCAGTTTTCAACTAAGTGCTTAACAAATTTAAATATTACCATTGTTTCTGATCCATCTGTATCAACCTACATCACTGATACCTATGCTCAAGAAAATGTTGAGTATTTAAATAATCTATTTACAAAACTATATGCTGGCTTATCAGAATATAAGCTAACAAACAGCTTCAATGATACATTAACGATTACCATTTCCTATAAGGATGGCAAGCTATTCATCAATGATGAAGAGTTAGAGAAGTTCTTACCTGCAGTCATTGATAACGCTAAAGAAGAGGTTCAGAAGGAATTAGATAATATTGTTGGTCTTCAGACCATCAAGGATTATATTATGTCCTGTCAGGATTTCTATGCAGCCCGGAAGAAGAGACAGCAGGCTGGCTTATCTGCTACAGATGTCAGCAAGCATATGATCTTTACCGGTAATCCAGGTACTGGTAAAACAACCATTGCACGTCTATTAGCTAAGTATCTAAAGGCTATTGGCGTATTAAGTAATGGTCAGTTAATTGAAGTCAGCAGAAATGATTTAGTTGGTAAGTATGTTGGTCATACTGCTCCACTAACAATGCAGGTTATCAAGTCTGCTATCGGTGGTGTATTATTCATCGATGAAGCATATTCTCTATATCGTGGTTCAAATGATTCCTTTGGATTAGAATGTATCGATACACTAGTTAAGGCAATGGAAGATAACAGAGATAATCTAATCGTTATCTTAGCTGGTTATTCTAGAGAAATGGCAGAATTCCTTGAATCTAACTCAGGCTTAAAGTCAAGATTCCCTAATGTTGTAGAATTCCCTGACTATACTGGCGAAGAGCTATTCAAGATTGCCAGAATCAACGCAAAATCAGCTGGCTACAAGTTTGCTGATGATGTAGAGGTGGCATTAACTGACTACTTCAACAGAATCCAGGAAAATGATTCAGTACGCTCAGGTAATGGTCGTCTTTCTAGAAATACTGTAGAAGAAGCAATCAGATACCAGGCAACCAGAACATTAAAGGACGAAAATGCTCAGCTTGATTTATTGACATTAGAAGATTTCCTTCCAATTATCAATAAGCTAAATGAAGAAAAGTAAAAAGTGGATTTAAATCCACTTTTCTTTTTACATATCTTTGACAATTCCGTTAATTAATATCCTAAAATCCTTTGCGCATTTATTAGCAATTTCCTGAACCTTTTCATGTGTCAGTGGTTCTGATGGAATACCTAAACCCGATTCATAATTGGTGATACAGCTGATTGCACAAATCTTCATTCCCATATG
>DCGH01000064.1:1177-7587 GCA_002315205.1 Erysipelotrichaceae bacterium UBA1783 | reverse complement strand
AGCTCCCCAAAGAGCAAATGCTCTCATTTCTGCAGGTGATTCATAGTGTGGGCCTATCGCCTGAATATAAACACCTTCATGCAAATTAACATTTTCTTCCTTAGCAACCCTTAAAGCAATCTCTCTTAGTCTAGGGGTAAACATATCGGTTGTATCAGGGAAGCGATCCCCTAACTCATCAATATTATCTCCTTTTAGAACTGATGGAATCAGAAAAGCAATCTGATCTGTCCAAACCATAAAATCCCCAGGACAGATATCCTTCCTCATACTTCCAGCTGCATTTGAGAAAATGACTATCTTTGCTCCTAATAAATGCAACACTCTAATAGGTAAGACAACATCATTTGGCTGGTATCCCTCATACAGATGAACTCTACCCTGCATGATTGCTACGCTTTTTCCCTCAACATAACCGAAAACAAAACGGCCTACATGACCTTGGGCACTACAGGTTGGAAAACCTTCCAGGCTTTTGTAATCAATTGTTTTTACAATCTCAATGCTTTCCGCAAAATCATTTAATCCACTACCCAAAACAATAGCTAGTTCACAAACAAAATCTGTTTCCTCTCGTATTTGCTTCACATAATTATTAATTCTTTCAAATTCACTCATAAGTAAATCCTTCTTCTCTTTCCTTTATTCTATCAAATATTTAGCAAAAATTAATATATTATTGTTTAATAAATTTGTTATAATACATATAAGTAAAAATACGTTTTAACGGAGGTAATAAAAATGGAAGATGATAAGATTGTTTTAACTCTTGAATCTAAGGTTGAAGAACCAGCTGTTGATGAGGCTGCTGTTGAAGAAAAGAAGGCTGAAAATGTCGTTCCTGCACAGTTAGATGTTTCATCATTATCTGAAGAAGAATTAAAGATGGTTGAAGAATTCTCTAATAAGATTGATATCACTGATACAGATGTTATTATGAGCTATGCTTCTACTTCTCAGAAGAAGGTTGCAGATTTCTCAACTTCTACTTTAAATAATGTTAAGACAAAGGATTTAGGTCAGGTTGGTGATATGATTTCTGGTTTAGTAGCTGAACTAAAGGCTTTTGATGCTCAAGAAGAAAGCAAGGGTATCATGGGCTTATTCAAGAAATCAGGAAATAAGCTAACTACTCTAAAGGCAAAGTATGACAAGGTTGATGTTAACGTTGAAAAGATTGCTAAGGTTTTAGAGGATCATCAGATTCAGTTATTAAAGGATATTGCCGTTCTTGATGAATTATACGAAAAGAACGAATTAAACAAGAAAGAATTAACAATGTATATCCTTGCTGGTCAAAAGAAGCTAAAGCAGGCTCAGGAGGTTGAGCTTCCTAAGCTAATCGAACAGGCTCAGAAATCAGGATTAGTTGAAGATTCACAGAAGGCTAACGACTATGCTCAGCTAATCAACCGTTTCGAAAAGAAGCTACATGACCTTGAATTAACTAGAATGGTTGCAATCCAGATGGCACCACAGATCAGATTAATTCAGAATAACGATACATTAATGGCTGAAAAGATTCAGTCAACATTAGTAAACACTATCCCACTATGGAAGAGCCAGATGGTTATTGCATTAGGCTTATCTCATTCTCAGGATGCTATCAATGCAGAAGCTGCAGTTGATAAGATGACTAATGATTTATTAAAGAAGAATGCTGAAGCTCTAAAGCAGGGTACTATTGCTACTGCTGAAGCAAGCGAAAGAGGCATTGTTCAGATTGAAACTTTACAGTACACTAATAAGGCTTTAATTGAAACATTAGACGAAGTATTAAATATCCAGACTGCAGGTAGAGAAAGAAGAACTGCTGCTGAATTAGAATTACGTAGACTAGAAACTGAATTAAAGAACAAGCTATTAGAAATCAAGAAGGAATCTAAGTAATAAATGAGCCTTGCAATGCAAGGCTTTTTTATGCGCAAAAGAAAGGATACATCCATTTGATGTATCCTTATTTTTTAATCTATGTTTTGAGCCTTTTCAATCAGTAAATCAACCATTTCATCTGCACAGCCATATGGATAGAATGTAACATAGGATTCAAATACATCACCATATTCGCCTTTATTTACAGCATAATAGTTAAATCCATTTCCATAAGCAAATACAAATGTTGGCTTATCATCCATAAAACGTAATCTGAAGCCTAACACAGTGTCAATTTCACTAGGTACTGTAACAAATCTGAAGCTACCAAAATCTACTACAGCGCAATCTGAATCACAGCCTAATTTATCCATTTGCATTTTTTCTTCAACATCGCGTAAGTAACAGTACTTAATCTTCTTATATGGTGTACTTTCTGGATCTAATGCTTTCATTTGCTCTTCAAGCTTTTTCTTCATAGCTGGATAGAACTCCTGCTTTGAAGGATTTACTTCAGCATGATAATGTAACCAATCGTATTTAATCTGACTAACATCCAATTCCACAGGATTATTATCATCTAGAAGCTGATTACCAATGCCCTCTCCATAACGAAGGCATTCGTTCCAATCTGCTCCATGCTTACGTAAACGAGGAGAAACATCACCTGCTTCACCATTCATAAACATAATTGGCATTCCTAAGAAACCCTGTACATATCTCTTTAAGGTACCAGCAAAATCACCAGAAATCATCATATTGCCGATAGGCAAAATAGTTGGATGACATGCCATATTTATTAAACGTACTAATGGAACATTTGTTTCCTTAGTAATAAATGTTAGCTCATATGTTCTATCTAAATACTCTTCCTTTGGACGATTTCTGTTATTAAAGAATCCAGAAATATTATGGCTGTCAAACATAACCTTTACTTCCTGCAGTCTATCTAAGCAATCCTCTAGAGAAATAATCATCTTACGAGTAACACTATCCCAATACTTCTGATTAAATTTATACTTGAATTCCTGTCCTGTTGTAGCAAGAGGACCAGAATGAGTATGAGTAGTATGGATTGTAATGCATTCTGGGCTGATGCCAAAACGCTCATAGATTTTCTGTTTACAGGCATTTGTTGTAGATGCTTCTGCCATACCAATATCTAAATCAAAGATGATAAACTGCTTTCCATCCTGCTCTAATAATAAGGTATCCAATATAAGATCATCTCTGATTCCTTTGGCGTATCTGAATAAAGGCTCATCACTTAAGTTAACCTTCGTATTCTGATTTAACGCAAAACGAGACTCTAAATAACCTTCAATAATCTCAGGTAAAACTGGATTAATTAATTCTCTAGTATAAGCACACTTCATAAAAAACTCCTAATTGTAATACTAATTCTAACCTAATTATATAATCTTTTATTTGAAATAAAATAACAAAAAAGGTATGATTCCTCATACCTTATATTGTTCTTACTTTCTCTTGATTGAAAGATTACCATTAATTACAGCACCAGATTCTACTGAAATAGATCCAGTTGTAATATTACCATTGACTGATCCTTCAGAAGCAATTTTTACCTCATTAGTAGAATCAATATTACCATTGACTGCACTGGCAATGAATGTGTTTCTGGCAACAACATCACCAACAACAGTTGAACCCTCATTTACATTTAAGCTAGACTTGCAATTAATGTTACCATTAATCTTAGCCCCATTGTTAACAATCATTTCATCTGTAGTAACATCGCCTTCTACAACACCAGTAACAACTGTTGATCCAGCAACATTTACTGTACCATTAATGCGACCCTTAATATCAATATTGCCACCACAAATGATACTACTGTTTTCTTTACCTTCAATAATAGTTGAAGAGCCAATAATTGTTAATTCTTCATCTGCTATATTAACTTCATTCTTGAATGGATTCTCGAATACCTTTTCCATAGTTTATCCCCCTTCAACTATTAGCGCTTAATAGACATATTACCATTGATTACTGCACCAGACTGAACTGAGATATTTGCAGTAACAATGTTACCGATGATAGAACCTGTTGAAGCAATCTTTAGCTCTGCGCTTGTTTCAACATTACCCTCAATTGAGCTTGAAACATAAGCGTTTTTCGCAATGACATTACCCTTTACAGCACTGCCTGCTTCTGCATTTAAATCTGTCTTGCAGCCAATATTGCCATTAACCTTGCTTCCTGGCTTTAAAGTAACATCATTGGCAATAACATCACCTTCTACGGCTCCATTGATTTCAACGCTGCCACTTACTGTAACCTTTCCTTTAATCTGACCATTAATCTTAATATTACCACCGCATGTTACATTGCTGTCGATAATAGTACTCTTACCAATAATAGTAAATTCTGGATTACTATCCTGCTTTGCAACAACAGCTGGCTTAATTTCCTTGACTGGCTGGCTAGCAAATGGAGTTTCAAAGCCGACATTCTGGAATAGTGGAACCTCTTCCTCTTCGACCTCATCTACATTTTCCATATTTGTAATGATTTCTTCTAAATCCTGCTGAACATTATTAAATTCATCCATATATTTTACCTCTATTATTACTATTATAAACTAATCTAGTAGCTTTTGCTTACTGAATTTGGCTCTTTAGGTAAGCATAAATAAACTCACCTATTTCACCATCCATGACCTTTGCAACATTACCTTCTTCGTAATTTGTACGATGGTCCTTAACCAATGTGTATGGACAGAACACATAGCTTCGAATCTGAGAACCCCATTCGATAGCTTTCTGCTCGCCCTTAATCTGCGCCAGCTTTGCTTCCTGCTCTTCGATATATCTCTGATATAGCTTACTCTTCAACATATTCAGAGCCGTTTCACGATTTTGAATCTGGCTTCTTCCTGATTGACAGGTTGTCACAATACCTGTTGGCTTGTGTACAATTCTGACAGCAGAATCTGTTTTATTGATGTGCTGTCCTCCTGCACCAGAAGCTCTATGTGTTTCAATTTCAATATCTTCTGGCTTGATTTCAATGACAATATCATCATTAAATTCTGGCATAACATCTACTGATGCAAATGATGTATGTCTTCTTCCACCAGAATCAAATGGCGAAATTCTTACTAATCTGTGAACTCCTTTTTCACCCTTTAAATATCCATAGGCTAAAGGTCCTTCAATTAATAAGCTACAGGACTTAATACCAGCCTCTTCACCATCGAGCATATCTAATAAGGTACACTTGTAACCCTTGATTGCACAATAGCGAGTATACATTCGATATAGCATTAATGCCCAATCCTGGCTTTCTGTTCCTCCAGCACCAGGATGTAATTCAATAATGGCATTATTATTATCATATGGATGAGATAATAATACCCTTATTTCCAAATCCTCATATTTTTTGATTGTTGAAGTATATTCTTCTTCAAGAAGCATATGCATCTCTTCATCATAATCACTCTTTAATACTGCTAGTGTCTCATTGATTTCATCTATTTCATTTGAAATCTTCTCTAATGATTCCAACAAATCCTTTAACGAATTAGATTCATTAATTAGACTTTGAGCCTTCTTGCGATCTGACCAGAAGTTATCCTTCAGCATTAATTCAGCTATTTCATCAATTCTAGCCTGCTTTGCAGGGATGTCAAAGAGACTCCTTTAGTGTATCCAACTTTTCCTTATAGCTGGTAACACTTTGTTTAATCTCATAGATTTCCATGATTAAACCTCTCTTTTAACTTCGATACGACAATTCATGCAGAAGTTAACAACCTCTTTAGAAATATTGTCCATCATTGCCTCAAACATTTCATAGCCTTCAGCTGTATATGCCTTTAATGGATTATCTTGCGCATATGAACGTAAATGAATACCATTTCTTAGCTTATCCATTAAGTCAATATGGTCAATCCACTTAGCATCAATAATCTTTAATACCATGACCTTCTCAATCTTGATCATCTGTTCCTTGAACTCGTCGATCTTAGCTTCGTAGTCACTCCATAAAACATTTAAAGTTGCTTCCTTGATATCATCAACCTTAGTTAATGGATTGATTGCATTTCTTGCTTGCTGCTCATCACCATTCATCTTCTTGATTGCTTCAATTAGCTCTTCCTTCTTTACAGTTGGATTCTTTGTTGTTGGATCGATATGTGAATCAACTAAATCGTCACAGATTCTTTCAAACATTGACATAACAATTGAATGAATGTCATCGTTCTCTAAAACCTCATCACGCTGCTGATACATTGTTTCTCTCTGCTGTCTTAATACGTCATCGTATTCCAGTAATGTCTTACGAATATCGAAGTTCTGACCTTCAACTCTCTTCTGAGCTGACTCAATTGCCTTAGATACTACCTTTGATTCAATTGGCATATCACCAATCTGTTCAAACATTGTCTGGATTCTTTCTGAACCGAATCTTACCATTAATTCATCATCAAGTGAAACGAAGAACTTAGAGCATCCAGGGTCACCCTGTCTACCAGCTCTACCTCTTAACTGGTTATCAATACGTCTTGATTCATG
>DCGH01000064.1:0-1104 GCA_002315205.1 Erysipelotrichaceae bacterium UBA1783 | reverse complement strand
TACCACGACCAGCCATATTGGTTGCGATAGTAACCGCACCCTTTAAGCCTGCCTTAGAAATAATCTCTGCTTCACGCTTATGGTTCTTTGCGTTTAATACCTCATGTCTGATCTTTCTCTGTGAGAACATTTTGCTTAAGAATTCTGAAACATCAACTGAAATAGTACCAACTAATACTGGCTGACCAGCATTATGTCTTTCAATAACCTCTCTCACTAATGCTTCATATTTTGCCTTCTTTGTTCCATAAACAGCATCTGGATAGTCTACTCTGACAACCTGTCTGTTTGTTGGAATTTCAGTAACACGCATGTTATAAATTGCGATGAATTCCTCTTCTTCTGTCTTTGCTGTACCAGTCATACCAGCTAGCTTATTATACAATCTGAAGAAATTCTGATATGTAATTGTAGCCTGAGTTACAGTTTCCTGCTTGATTGGTACATTTTCCTTTGCTTCAATCGCCTGATGTAAACCATCAGAGAAAACTCTACCTTCCATTACACGGCCAGTAAACTCATCAATAATCATTACCTGACGGTCTCTAACAAGGTATTCTACCTCGTTACTCATTGTATAGTTTGCCTTTAAGGCCTGATTGATATGGTGTACTAATGCTGTGTATTCTGGCTGATATAAGTTTTCAACCTTAAAGAAGCTTTCAGCCTTTGATACACCCTCTTCAGTTAGCATAATACTCTTTGACTGAATATCAATGGTGTAATCCTCATCTTCCTTTAGCTTCTTAACAAGCTTATCTGCCTGAATATAAAGATTGGCAGTATCCTTTTTACCACCAGAAATAATTAATGGCGTTCTAGATTCATCGATTAAAATTGAGTCAACCTCATCGACTAATGCATAATTTAAGCCACGTAAAACACGATCCTCAACCTTTGTAACCATGTTATCTCTTAAATAGTCAAAGCCTAACTCTGAGTTTGTTGTATATGTAATATCTGCTGCGTAAGCCATTCTCTTTTGAGAATTATTCAATGCGTGTCTGTTTAAGCCAACTGTTAAACCTAACCATCTGTGTATTTCACCCATCCATAATGAGTCACGTTCTGCCAGGTATTCATTTACAGTTACAACATGAACGC
>DCGH01000012.1:3275-6184 GCA_002315205.1 Erysipelotrichaceae bacterium UBA1783 | reverse complement strand
ATTACGAAGTTAGCGGCACCTTTATTGAAAATGATAATCCTCAGATTCCTTATATCCTTAAAGCAACTAGTGTTACAGAAAAGGAAGTACCAAAAGATTTTATCGTTAGATTTTAAAAAAGTGAGAAATCACTTTTTTATTTGAACAAAAAAGGCTGTTTTGTCTAATAGAGAACGATTTTTCTTAACTATAATATTATTATAGAAATCTATCTACTTGACCCATATAATATTCGAGGTCGCGATGATGAGTGCTCCCCAGACAAGATCATCAACAATAAAAAATAGCGCTAGACGCTATTTTTTCTTTTCTCCAGGAAATCCTTTAATAATTGTATTCCTTCAATTGGAACACAATATTCAGGATTTTTATTTTTTACCATCTCTATGGTCTGATTTAAATCATACCAGCCAATTGCCTCTAACTCTTCTTTTTGAATTGTCAGCTTTTGAATATCAATTTCCTTTTCGTATAGAAAAACATTACTTATTTCATTATCCTTGAATAAACGATTATGGAATTCTCTCTCATAAAGAATTGGGAAGGTACCAATAAAGGTCAGATCATTCTTTTCTGCATTGATTCCCAATTCCTCCTTTAGCTCTCGTAATGCGCTATCTAAAGGCATATCTCCAGCTTGTATATGTCCTGCACTAGAGGTATCCAATAATCCTGGAAAACAATCCTTATCAAAACTTCGTTGCTGTAGTAATACCTCTGTACGATGATTCACTTCTCTAATGACCCAGATATGAGCTGTTCTATGTCTGATTCCATTCTGATGAGCGATCTCTCTTGAGATAATTTCACCTGTAGGTATTCCTTTTTCATTAACAATATCCAAATATTCCATTAGCTTAATACCTTCGTTTCTAAATAGCAGTTAATTGTTATTTCATTTTTATAATTTTTTAAACTTGGATTTACCGATTTCAGCATTTGATAATCCACATAGCTTTCAACATTTTGAGCACTAATTCCTAATTCCTTTACACATTTACCTTTTTTATCATAAAAGCGATCTGTAATTGTGATTGTTAAGGAAACATGAAGTGCATTAACAAAGCACTGATCATAAATTAACTGAAATAAATCTTTTCCCGAATTTGTAAGTCGAATATTTAAATAATCTCCTTTAAACTCACAAGATAGGATTCTTTGAGAAATCTCTAATCCCTTCCCTTTGGTAAATGTGCTCTGCTTATAAACATAGCCATCTGGCAAAAGATAGTGGCCTCTTTCAATTGCGTTTACAACATCTCTATCTGTTGTCAGATAAACTGGGATATTACTTTTGGAGTAATCAATTGTTTCTCCATAAACAAACACAGGCAGTCCTAAATCCACCTTTTTATCATAATTTATTCGTTGCTTGAAGGCTTCATTTTCACTGCATTTTACGAAATATTCAATGGCCCGGTCCGCTTTATCAAATAGGATATTATTCTCTAAATATACATATGGATTTTCTTCGTCCAGATTATCTTCACTATAATTTTCTATCTGTTGAATTTTTGCACAGTATTTCATTTCTTGCCTTCCTTTTCTGCTCTAATTCTACCTTTGAGTTTTGAAATAGTCAATGAAGCAAAGAAAAAGGCTGCATTTAAGCAGCCTATTTACTTAATTCTTTAAAAAAGGATTAGTCCATTGTTAGAACAGCCTTAATGCAAACACCTGCATTAGACTCTTCAAATGCTTCGTTAATCTTTTCAAATGGATAGAACTTGATTAGCTTATCGAATGGGAACTGACCAGCTCTGTAGTATTCTAATAGCTTAGGTAAGAATAGCTTTGGAATAGCATCGCCTTCTACAACACCTAATAAGCTCTTGAAATCGCCCATTAATTCAGCCTGGATATTGAATGTAACATCACCAGTAGCACCTAAGATAACACCTGTTCCCATGTAACCTGTAGAAGCAAGCATCTTCTTAACGAAATCAGAATTTCCTGAAGTATCGATAGCGTAATTTGCACCACCGTTAGTAATCTTATGAACTTCTGCTGGAATATCAGCAACTTCTCTACGATTGATAGTGTGAGTTGCACCTAATTCCTTAGCTAGCTCTAAGCTCTTTGCATTACCACCAACAGCAATAATCTTCTGGCAACCAGCAATCTTAGCAGCCATGATAGCACTCATACCTACAGTTCCACAACCGAATACGGCAATAGAAGAACCGAACTTAGGACGTAATACATTTAGTACAGCACCAGCACCAGTCTGGATACCACAACCCATTGGTCCTACTAAAGCTAATTCAACATCATCATATTCAACCTTAACTGCACATGCTTCATTAACAACAGCATATTCAGCAAAAGTAGACTGACCGAAGAAGCTTGAAAGCTTTGTACCATCAACTAATGATAATGGCTGGTCTCCACCAGGCATAACACCACCGAAATTGATTGCGTTTAACTGTAAGCATCCTGCTGGATGTCCACTACGACAGTTAACACATTCTCCACAGAAACCGAAAGAGATACCTACTTTATCTCCAACCTTGAATTCCTTAACATTTGCTCCAACCTTAGCAACGATACCACAACCTTCATGGCCTAATACTGCTGGTAATGGAACAGGAATAAACTGATGCTGTACAGCAGCATCTGTGTGGCAAACACCACATGAAGTAATTTTGACTAAAATCTCATCCGCTTTTGGTTCAGCAATTTCAATTTCCTCAATAACGAATGGTTCACTCTTTGCATGAGTGACTGCAGCCTTAATACGCATAAAAATTTCCTCCCTTTTTTGCAATACTATTTTATCATTGAATGGCTGATATATGAAAGTATTGACATATAAACAATTGTTTGTTTTTTTCACAAATATATCTAATTGTTATAAAAATTGCATAAATTATCTAATTTATTGTTATTTTCTTGTTCATATAGGAAGG
>DCGH01000012.1:0-3265 GCA_002315205.1 Erysipelotrichaceae bacterium UBA1783 | reverse complement strand
GTTTTTCTATCGCCAAATCTTCATCATATCCATAGCATTGAATGATATATGCTATTGATCTTAAGCTTTTGGTTGTATCAGTACTATTATCAATAATCTTAACAATAAAATGATGAAAAAAGCTCTTTTTCCTTTTTCTTCCAACAGCATTTACAATATTAGAAAGAATTTCTAATCCTTCACTATTCAGTTTTTCTAACATACTATCACCACCTTTTTTCCATCTTAAATCTTTACGCTAAAAATAGAGTGTAATTTTCATCCCAGCCTAATCAAAAGTGCTATAATAAAAATTCGAAAAGGAAAGGAGATAGATGAAATGAGTGAAAAAAACGATAAGAAATATCAGCAGATGATGTTTACACCAATATCTAAACTGATTCTGACTATGTCCGTTCCAACAATTATGGCGCAGATGGTTTCCGTAATTTACAATATGGTTGATACCTTCTATGTCGCTAAGCTAGGCACCTCTGTAACTGCAGCTGTTGGTGTCTGCAATTCCTTACAGAGTATCATACAGGCAGTTGGCTATGGTATTGGTATGGGTGCTGGATCTCTGATTGCTCGAAGCCTTGGGCAGAAAAATACGGAACATGCCAACGTTATTGCAATCACCGCACAGCTGATGGCTGTTACCTTTGGTTTTTTATTAGTTTTACTTTGTTTCCCAAATATCTCAAAATTCATGAATATTCTAGGAGCAACAGATACGATGATGGATTATGCCATTGCCTATGGCAGTGTCATTCTGCTAGCTGCACCAATTTTATGCTTATCCTTTGTCAATAACTGTGTTGTTCGTTATGAAGGATATCTGGCGTTATCAATTATCGGTTCATCTATTGGATGTATACTAAATATGCTTATGGACCCTATTTTTATTTTCACAATGAATTTAGGTGTAAAAGGTGCTGCTATATCTACTGTTGTTGCTGAAACAGTCAGCTGTAGTATCATGCTAACAATTTTATTATCAGGAAAGACAACCATTCAGCTAAAGCTGTCAAATATTGCCAAAGAAACAAAAACCTATCTTCAGATTATTAAGAGTGGCTTACCAACCATCTTCAGGCAGATGATGGGTTCATTCTCTAGCGCTTTATTGAATAATGCTGCTAAGCCATTTGGTGATAGCACTGTTGCTGCAATTACAGTTGCAAATAAGCTTTATATGCTAATTAGAAACATTGTATTAGGCGTTGGACAGGCATTACAGCCAATAGCTGGCTATTGTTATGGTGCTAACGACCGTAAAAGAGTCATCAAAGCATTTAACTTTGCTACCATTTATGGAACTACTTTTTGTTTAACAGCCATTTTAGTGTTAACTATCTGGGGAACACCTATCATTTCGTTATTCCAGAAGGATGATCCAGAAATAGTTCGTTTAGGTTTACAGTGTATGAAATATTTCTGTATTGTTTTACCATTGCTATCATTCTCAACCTTCGCAAATCAGCTATATCAGGTATTAGGATTTTCGAAGATAGCCAGCTTCTTGGCCTCATTAAGACAAGGTATATGCTTTGCACCAATCGTTATCTTTTTACCTAAAATCATTGGTATTGCAGGCGTACAGATGGCCCAGGCTGCTGCAGATTTATTGACATTTATTATTACACTGCCATTTATGTATTTTATGTATAGGCATTTAACCTATCAGTACGAATTTACCAACAAATAAAAAATACATCCTTAAGATGTATTTTTCTTTTTTCATTATTTCCAACCACGCTGACTTAAATCTAGCATCAGTTCGTTTAATTCTGTCCATTGCTGATAGCTTAATGATCCAGAAGCTTCTCTCTCCTTTTGATTAATAACTTCTCTTCTTTTTTTATCAATTGAAATCCATTCATCTAGTGTTAATGGAACATAATCACTATAAACGCAGAATGCATTAATCATATTCATTGGTGTCGTTTCTACAGTCTCAGAAATCGTTGTTCTTTCAAAACCACTAATATCATTGATGGTACGATTTATCAGATACTCATCAAAGGTATTATGGACATGTCCATACATCATATAGCTAATGTATTGGTCATTTTCATTTTTTCTAAATTGATAATTATAGAAAGGTATTGGATAATGTGACAGAATAACATTTCTTCCATTATCAGTGATTTCCATATAGCTTCTGACATCCTCAAAGGTGTCAACAAAATCAGGATCATCCAGATAATAATAGTCATGGTTTCCTTCTATTAGAATAAGCTTCCCCTTTAGTTTACTTAAAACATTCCATGTTTCTACACCATTACCAAAGGAGAAATCGCCGATAATATAAACCTCATCATTATCTGTTACCTTTTTGTTCCATTTATCAATAATATAATTTTGCATCTCAAATAAAGTGTTAAATCGTCTTTTATCCATTTCCTTGATTTTTCGATGCAAAAAATGTACATCCGAAATATAGTATTTCATATTAATCCCTCTTTTTATTCAACATATAGCCCTAATGGGACTGCTCTTTCATTTTCCAATAAAGTATCTGGATTTCTATCTGAAATTAATAGTTCTCTTTTACCATTTAATATCAGCTGGGCACTGCCTCCACCATCCAGATGAATACCATTATAAATGCCTTCCTTTTCACAGATATCGCTTACCTCAAGTAAACTGGCACCACAGCTCTCCTTACCAGCCTGGTAACCAAATTTTCCCGCTCCTTCAAACCATAATAATACTGGCTGATTCTCTTTGGTTGCACCTAATACTATTCTTGGTGCTCTGGCTTTTTTGAAATTCAATGGATACAAAGATGGAGCATAACTTGGCTTATAGAATTGTAAAACATTGTAAAATTTAGAAATAAACTTTGTTGTTTTTACTCCATTGACAGCAACACTATTGCCAACCTGTAAAGCAAAAAGGATATCCTCATAACCATGATATGTGACTTTTAAATCACTTATCTGTGCCACTTCCATTTCAGTATGAATGACAAAGCCAGATGCACAAACGATAGTGTTACCACCCTTTTTCACAGCAACAACCTTGTTATTTACAACAACGATATCATTTCCACCTGTTGGCGTTTTTCGATAAAAATCTCTGGTATAGAATTTACAGTTTAAGCCATCTCTATAGCTTACACCATCAATTTCTATCACAACATCCTTTAAATATGCTCTTTGAATGGATACATTATCATTTTGATCCACAAACAATGCCTCACGATCAAATAGAGGTGGATTATATATTATTCCATTTTTTACATTTAATCCTATTGGGGTAAACAACATCAAAGGCTGTT
>DCGH01000069.1:11441-11621 GCA_002315205.1 Erysipelotrichaceae bacterium UBA1783 | reverse complement strand
GCCAGAAGAAGCTTTGCGCAAACGTTGCTGCACAGATTGTAGCTTATGCATGTGGTAAGGATGATGCAAATCCAAATAAGAGATTTGAAGGTAACAGACCATCAAGTATCATCATTGGTGATAAGCTAACACCAAAGTCATTAGGTGCTCTATTAGCTCACTTTGAAAACAAAATCATGT
>DCGH01000069.1:6777-11429 GCA_002315205.1 Erysipelotrichaceae bacterium UBA1783 | reverse complement strand
ATGTTCCAGGGCTTTGTATGGAATGTTAACAGCTTCGATCAGGAAGGTGTACAGCTTGGTAAGGTTTTAGCTAATAAGGTATTAGCTCATGAAACTACAGGTGCCTTAAAAGAATTATCTGATATTTTCGAAATCTAATTTATAAAATCAGAAGTGGTGAAAGCCACTTCTTTTTTTGTATAATAATGAAAAGGGAAGGATTATGAAGAATATGATAATGGAAATCAGCATTAGAAATCATGGAAAAATTCAAATTAATCTTTTTCCATCTTTAGCGCCTTTAGCAATCAGCTCTTTACTAAGCTTTATTGATTCACATGCTTATGATGGTAAAGCTATTGAAAGAATTGAAAATGATTTTGTGATTCAGCCAATCTTTTATGATGAAGGAATATTTGCTGGAAGTAACAAACCAGAGTTTAAAACAATCAAAGAAAATCATAATTATCAATTCCATTATGGAACAGTTGCTATGGCAGGGGATAATAATTCTAGTAGCAGCTCGCAATTCTTTATTACTTTAAAGCCAAAGGAATATCTTAATGGCAATTTTACTGTTATTGGAGAAGTCATTGATGGTTTTGAAGAAATAGAACGATTGAATCATATTGATCTAATAGAGAAAATTGATGGAGCTTCTGGCTTTAAATATCATCAGCCAAAGAATATAGAAATTGTTGAAACAATAAAAATTATTGACTAAAAAAAGTGGAAATTATGCCTTTTTAGTAATATAATAGGAAAGTAAAAAATCGCGATGACGCTTTTTTGTTATGGCGAATTGAAGAAAAAAGGAAATTATTTTAGGAGGAAATTATTATGGGACGTGCTCATGAGGTAAGAGCTGCATCAATGGCTGCAACAGCTGCAAAGAAGACAAAAATCTATTCACGCTATGGTAAGGAAATTTACATGGCTGCTAAGAATGGTGTTCCTGATCCTGAAATGAACCAGACATTAAAGAGAACTATTGAAAAGGCTAAGGCTGCTCAGGTTCCAGCTGATGTTATCAAAAGAAACATTGAAAAGGCTAAGGGCTTAGGTGGTGAAGCTTTCATCGAAAACAGATACGAAGGATTCGGTCCATCTGGAGCAACTATCATTATCGATACATTATCTGATAATTCAAATAGAGCATTAGCTGAAGTTAGAAGCAGCTTCAACAAATCTCGTGGTTGTAACTTAGCTAACGCTGGTAACGTATCATTCAACTACACAAACTGTGGTGTATTAACATTCGAAGGTAACGAAGACGAAACTTTAGAAATCTTATTAATGGCAGAAGTTGAACCAGTCAACTACGAAGCTGATGAAGAATTATTCACTGTTTATGTACAGCCAAATGATTTATTCAAGGCTAAGGATGCTATTGAAGAAGCTAAGGGTGAAGTTAAGTTCGAATGCTTAGAAATCAAGATGGTTCCAAATGACTATGTTTCATTAGAAGGCGAAGATAAGGAACAGTTCCAGAGATTATTAGATCTTCTTGATGAAGTAGACGACGTACAGACTATCTACCACAACGTAGAAAATATGTAATAAAATGACTCATGATTTATTCATGAGTTTTTTTATTGTATAATATAGAAAATGAAAGAAGGAAATAATTATGGTAAAAAACTACCAGGATGTAAATGATATTTTAGCTAGAGGCTATTATTTAGCAGGAAAAGGGGAGGAAGATGATTTTGCCAGATTCCAGTTTTATTTCTTAGCATTTAAATATCTTTCAGTAAAGTATACTACTTCAGCAAGTGGTGATAGAAAGATTATCCAGGATTACATTGGGCATGATGAAATTATGGAAATGCTATATGATAAAATTGATTTAAATGATAAGTGTTTAGATGTATTCCTAGAAATGCCTGTTTATGAGAATACCTATCATCCTAATTACAGCAAAAAGAAGTGTTTAGAAATGAATTTACCTAATAATTGGGGTTTAATCAGAAATGAAGAGCAGAAGTCTATTAAAAACTTCCAGATTATTCATAGTATTACTGGTGAAGATGAGGAAAGAGAGTTTGATGAGGTTATGACCTCTTTATTCAATACCATTTATCGTGTTTATATGAATGCAACTCATAGTTATTTTGGACCAATTGAAGATTTTGATGAAAGACTAATCAGAAGCAGTGCGACTATCCTAGGAAAAGTATTACCTTCACTATTGATTATGAGAGAGGAAGAAAATCTGTAATGGATTTACGATTAAGCTATCACTTCATTATTGAAGAGGATAGAGAAGGCTATAGAGATATCATTACAGATGGTGAAGTCACTATACCAGCAGGCTATTATCCTGCCAGAAGTGAAGAGGATTTCGAAAGAATTTTTTCCCTGATGCTTGCTAATAAAGCTGTAACGATCTGCTTAAAGGATGAGGTTATTGGCTATATGGATCTGTATCCAGAGCAGTTGGAAGAGGACCTTTCTAAGAAATGTGTTGGTATTGGATTTGCTTTTAAAAAACAGTATTGGCATCAAGGATTTGGATATGAAATGCTAAGCTATTTTAGTGATTATCTGAAAACAAAGGTAGATTACATCATTTGCGATGCTTTTGTAGAAAATGAAGCCTCTAATGCCTTAATAAAAAAGTGTGGCTTTAGCTATAAGGAAGACTATACTGAGTTTTTTAAAGGCTTAGATAGCTATAAAACATGTCATAGTTATATAAAATAAGAGGTATATATGGATTATAAAAAATTAGTTGAAATTGCTTTAGAAGCAAGGAAAATGTCATATTCTCCATATTCAAAATGGATGGTTGGAGCGGCATTACTTTGCAAAGATGGAACAGTTTTTAAAGGCTGTAATATTGAAAATGTTGGCTATACACCAACCAATTGTGCGGAACGAACAGCTATCTTTAAGGCTGTTTCTGAAGGGTATTTAGATTTTGAAGCGATTGCCATCGTTGGCGGCGATAAGGATAAAGGCGTTATTGATTATTGCTATCCTTGTGGGGTATGCAGACAGGTTATGTGTGAGTTCTGTGACCCAGATACATTTATGGTTATTACAGGTAAGGAAAATCTGGATTATGTAGCTTACCCATTAAAGGAAATGATGCCATTTGGTGGGCATATTAAAGAAATCATTTCTGATTCAGTAATTGAGAAAAACTAAGAAAAAATCTTGTTGATTTTTAGCTGTTTCTAAACTATAATGAATATGTTGTAAGGTTCTTACATTAGTTTCAGAGAGGAGGGTAGGAAAATGGCAAAAGTTGTTGTAAAAGAAAACGAAAATCTTGATGATGCTTTAAGAAGATTCAAGAGACAAGTATCTAGAAATGGTACCCTAGCTGAAGCTCGCAAAAGAGAATACTATGTTAAGCCTGGTGTTAAGCGTAAGTTAAAGCAGGAGGCTGCTAGAAAAGCTAGAAAGAAGTAGTCGTGTATATCACGGCTTTTTTTATCCGTTTTTTATTAGACAAGTCATGTCTATTCGTGTTTTCTGATGAAAATCTCGTTTTCTGTCGTTTTCAAATCGAATTTGCAATTCTATGATAATAGTGAAAAGAGGTAATTGCTATGAAAAACACATTAGATACAAGAACAAAACTATTATTATCAGCTGCAGCATTATTATTTATAAGTGGATTAATTAATCTGTTTGGGAATAGAAATTCATTAGCTACCATCAATTTTTCTACAGCAACATGTTTGATTGCAACAGTTAATTTATATAATAGAAATAACGATAATGAAAAGATTTAATATTATTCGTTTCATACTAGCCATTGTTGCTTTAATTCTTATAATACTTAATATAGTCCAACAGCACAGCAATGGAAAGCTATGTATCGCTTTTAGCTTAATAATAATCGCCAATCTGATTGGTTTTGTTTCAAAAGATAAGAAATAGTTTTAGATGCTTATGATATTGAAGCATCTTTTTTTTTACTTTCTTTTTAGTAAAAAAGTAAGTTAAATGATGAGGTTTTATTGTATAATATATTAATATAGGGTAATATCGGAGGATTAGGATTTGGATAATTTGATTATTGATCTAAATTATGAAGATGGCGAGACAATATACGCTATTTATGGAGAGGATGACAATAACTTAAAGCTGATAGAAGAATTTTACAATATCAAGCTGAAGGCTATTTCTGGCAATGTGTATTGTGATGATACAGATAAGCTAGAGGAATTAAAAAGAGTTTTTAATTCATTAATTGATGTTTATCATAAGAATAAAACAATTGAAACTCAGGATGTCATTTCTGTTTTAAATAATAATTATTTTAAACGCTTCATTATTAATGGTGTAGGCAACGAGAAATTCTACTTAAGAACAGTAGGTCAGGCAAGACTATATGACGCTTATGAAAATAGTGTCATCACCTTTGCAGTAGGACCTGCAGGTACTGGTAAAACCTTCCTGGCTGTTGTTTATGCATATAACCTGTTAAAGAAGGGTGCCATCAGAAAGATTATTATCACAAGACCAGTCGTTGAATCTGGAGAATCATTAGGATTTTTACCTGGTGACTTAAAGGAAAAGATTGATCCATATCTTAGACCTATTTATGATTCATTTGAATCCTTAATTGGTCAGGAAAAAATGGATGAGCTTTTAGAAAAAGGAATCTTAGAAATTGCTCCATTAGCCTATATGAGAGGAAGAACATTAAATGATGC
>DCGH01000069.1:6374-6752 GCA_002315205.1 Erysipelotrichaceae bacterium UBA1783 | reverse complement strand
TTTTAGATGAAGCTCAAAATACAACAGATACTCAGATTAAGATGTTTATGACTCGTTTAGGTTTTAATTCAAAAATGATTATCACTGGTGATATTACTCAGATTGACTTACCATCTCATAAAAAGAGTGGGTTGATTGATGCGGTGAAAATCGTTAAAGGAATTGATGAAATTTCAGTAATCAGAATGAGAAACAATGATGTTGTAAGACATCCAGTTGTTCAGAAGATTATTGATGCTTATGATAAAAAGGATTAAGAAGGACTGTCTATGGAATTAAATGTTATCAACAGAACAAAAAGAAAAGGATATGCTCAATACAAAGAAATTTTCTCACAGATTTTTGCGAAAACAATTCAGGTATTAGGTTTAAATGATG
>DCGH01000069.1:4847-6340 GCA_002315205.1 Erysipelotrichaceae bacterium UBA1783 | reverse complement strand
TTTACATTAGATAAGAGAATGCATCAGATTAACAGAGATTATCGTGGTGTAGATCGTACTACTGATGTTATTTCCTTTGCTTTAAAAGATGAGATGGGTGAGGGCGATTACATTGAGGAAGAGCTAGGTGATATTTTCATTAACATTGATGCAGCAAAAAGACAGGCAATTGAATATGGCCATTCAGAGAAAAGAGAGATCTGCTTCCTTTTCACTCATGGATTATTACATTTAAATGGCTTTGACCATATGACAAAAGAGGATGAGGCTGAAATGATTCAGTATCAGAAGAAGATTTTAGATGATATCATTCCACAGGATGATAAATAGCAGGAGGGCTTATGGAATACGAAAAGATTTTAGAAAATGCTTTTTCAGCAATGAATAATGCTTATGCACCTTATTCAAACTACCATGTTGGTGCTTGTGTTGAAACAAAGGATGGAAATTTCTTTTTAGGCGCTAACATTGAAAATGCTAGCTATCCAGCAGGTGTTTGTGGTGAAAGAGCAGCAATTTTTGCTGCATACTCTTATGGTTACAGAAAGGATGACATTGTTGCTTTAGCAATCGTCTCTTCTGGTAAAAGAGTTGGAGCACCATGTGGTGTTTGCCGTCAGGTATTAAGTGAACTTTTAAATCAGGATACACCAATTATTCTTTCTAATGGGGAAGAAACATATGTAACAAATATCGCTGATTTATTACCATTCCAGTTTTCAAGTGAGGATTTAGACTAATGAGTTATAAAAGTGGTTTCGTTGCATTAGTAGGTAAACCAAATGTTGGAAAGAGCACCCTTTTAAACACAATTTTAGAAAAGAAGGTTGCTATTGCAACACCAAAGCCTCAGACAACAAGAGATAATATTCGTGGTATTTTAACTTTGGATGATGCCCAGATTGTCTTTATTGATACTCCAGGTATTCATAAGGCAAAAATGAAGCTAAATGAGATGATGGTTCAGCATGCCTATGATGCAGTAAAGGATGTTGATATCGTTTTATTATTAGTGGATGCTACCAAAGGCTATAACGAAGCAGATCGCATTATTGTTAATTCCATTAAGAATGTGAATAAGCCAAAGTTTTTGCTGATCAACAAGATTGATAAGCTACAGAAAAGTGAGTTAATTGATCTTTTAGATAAAATCAATGCGGATGGTGTTACAGAGCTGTTTAATGAAATTATTCCATTATCAGGACTAAGAAAGAAAAATGTTGATGAATTAATTAAAACCATCAAGCAATATCTTCCAGAGGACGTTCAATACTATCCAAGTGATATGATTTCAGACTATCCTGAAAGATTTATGATGGCTGAAATTATTAGAGAAAAAATTCTATTCAATACAGAGGAAGAGGTACCTCATTCTATTGCGGTGGTTATTGAAAACATTGAATATAAGAAAACAGTGGTTCACATTAACGCATTAATTGTTTGCGAAAGAGATTCTCAAAAGAGAATTATTGTTGGTAAGCAAGGCGCAATGA
>DCGH01000069.1:0-4821 GCA_002315205.1 Erysipelotrichaceae bacterium UBA1783 | reverse complement strand
TTATCTACCTTTGCCAGAGAAGAGCTTGAGGAAAGACTTGGTAAAAAGGTTTACCTTGAATGCTTTGTAAGAGTAGAGGAAAATTGGAGAAACAAGAAAGCCCAGCTTCAGGCGTATGGCTATTGGGATGACGAAAGAGATGAATGATGAATTCAAGGGTATAGTTACCGATGTATTAGACTATAAGGACAATGACGCTATTATTACAGTCATGTCTGATAAATATGGAAAGATTTCCTTATATGTGAAAGGCTATAAGAAAATCACCAGTAAAAATGTCTATGCAACCCAATTATTTGACCATTCTGTTTTTCAGATTGATTTTAATGAGACAAAGAATATACAGATACTAAAAAGTGCTACATTATTGAATGAATTTACTTCAATCAGAGCCGATTATGAAAAAATAACCGTGGGCTCTGTAATGAGTGAAATTGCAGGAAAGCTAGAGCAGGAAAATGTATATGAGATTTTACTTCAATCCATGAATGCATTAAATGATTTAGACCAGTGTAATTTAGTGTTAGATTTGTATCTTGTTGATATATTACATAGACTTGGCATTTATCCAAATGTAGATGAATGTGTTTTGTGTAATAATACAAATGCGATAGAGGCTGTTTCTGTGGAAGCAGGTGGCTTTATCTGTCGTAACTGTAATAGAGATATCCAGGCTGAAAAGAACTCAGTAGATATTCTAAAAAAGTTTAGAATTATCAATAAAGCTTCCTTTGAGGTATTGGATAAGCTATTGCCTTTAGAGATGAATGATTATAAGATTACCGATATTCTGATGATGTTTCTGGTAACATATTCAGGAATCTATTTAAAAAGCTATAAAAGTTTAACAAATTTAAATAGTTAGCTTTACTTTTATATAAAAAATAAGTATTTATTATTAGGTAAGAAAAAAGGAGATATTTATGAGCAAATATACTTTTGATCAGATTGTTAGCCATTTAAGAACTTCAGGATTTGTATTCCAGGGATCTGAAATTTATGGTGGCTTATCAAATACTTGGGATTATGGTCCATTAGGTGCAAACCTTAAGAAGAACATCAAGGGTGCATGGTGGAAGAAATTTATCCAGGAGGATCCAAATAACGTTGGTATCCAGTCAGCAATTCTTATGAACCCAGAGGTTTGGGTAGCTACAGGACATGTTGCTACATTTGCTGACCCACTAATTGACTGTAAGAAGTGTAAGGCAAGATACAGAGCTGACCAGCTAATTGATCAGGTTAGTGGTGGCACTGTGAATACTGAATCAATGAAGAACGAGGATTTAGTAAACTATATCAGAGAAAACCATGTAAAGTGTCCTACTTGTGGTGCTGAAGATTTCACTGATATTCGTCAGTTCAACCTAATGTTCAAGACAGAGCAGGGTGTTTTAGAAAATGCTAAAAACACTGTTTATTTACGTCCTGAAACAGCACAGGGTATGTTCGTTAACTTCAAGAATGTTCAGAGAACTATGAGAAAGAAGCTTCCATTTGGTATTGGCCAGGTTGGTAAGAGCTTCAGAAATGAAATCACTCCAGGTAATTTCATTTTCCGTATGAGAGAATTCGAACAGATGGAAATGGAATTCTTCTGTGCTCCAGGTGAGGATGACAAGTGGTATCCATATTGGAAGCAGTTCTGTCAGGATTGGTTAAAGAATTTAGGCTTAAAGGCTGAAAACATGAGAATGAGAGACCATACTCCAGAAGAATTAGCATTCTATTCTAAGGGAACTTGTGATGTTGAATATTTATTCCCAGCACCATTAAATTGGGGTGAAGTTTGGGGAATTGCAGATAGAACTGACTATGACTTAAATAGACATATTGAGCATTCAGGTCAGGACTTAAGCTATCTTGATCCATTCACAAACGAAAAGTATGTTCCTTATTGTGTTGAACCAGCAGTAGGTGTAGAAAGATTATTCTTAGCATTCTGTTGTGATGCATATGATGAAGAGCAGTTAGAAAATGACACAAGAGTTGTTATGCACTTCCATCCTGCATTAGCACCAGTAAAGGCTGCTGTTTTACCATTAAGTAAGAAATTATCAGACAAGGCAATGGAAATCTATTGCCAGCTAGCTAAGTCATTCGATGTACAGTATGACGATGCTGGTAGTATCGGTAAGCGTTACAGAAGACAGGACGCTATTGGTACTCCATTCTGTATCACAGTAGACTTTGATACAGAAACAACAGGAAAGGTAACTGTAAGAGATAGAGATACAATGCAGCAGGTTACTCTTGCGATTGAGGATCTGGAAGCTTACATTGCTGAAAAGGTTAAGTTCTAGGAGATTTAAATGAGTATTATACCAACAGAGGTTATTAATGATATCAGGTCCAGAGCCCGAATTGAGGATGTTATTTCACAATTCATCAACGTGGAAAGAAAAGGCAATAGCTATGTCGCTATCTGTCCTTTTCACGATGACTCTTCACCATCTTTACATATCTCTGTTGATAAGCAGATATTCAAATGCTTTGCCTGCCCATCTGAAGAAGGAAGTGCAGGCGATGTGTTCCGCTTTGTAGAGAAGTTTAAGCATTGCAGCTATCCAGAGGCGATTCGTATTGTGGCTGATATTGTTGGTTATCAATATGATTTCGGTATTCAAAAGGAAACTAAGGTTTTCGAAGAAACAGTAACACATAAGATTAATTATGATGTTGTTGCATTTTGCCGTAATGCATTGAATTCTCAAGTTGGCTTAGCACACAAGCAATATTTATTGAATAGAAAAATAGATGAATCAATCATTGAAAAATTCGACATTGGTTATAACCCTAATGGCGATGGCCTTTACAGCTTTTTGAACAGAAAAGGCTATAAGGATAATGATCTGATTAACGCAAATGTAGTGAGATTAACAAATAGTGGTATCAGAGATGTATTCTTTGATCGTATCATGATTCCAATCTGTGATAGTGAAGGTCATCCAATTGGTTTTACGGCTCGTAGTATCAATAAAAATACAGAATCAAAGTATATCAACTCTACAGATACACCAGTATTTAATAAATCACGCGTTTTATACAACCTTCATAGAGCAAAGGCAATTGCAAAAGAGAAGAAATATCTTATTATTGCTGAAGGCCCTATGGATGTAATCGCTTTTGACAGAGCAGGATTATCAAATGCTGTTTGTTCATTAGGTACCGCTGTAACTAAGGACCAGCTGCAGTTGCTAAAGAGATATACAGGCACCCTATTATTAGCCTTTGATGGTGATAAGGCAGGACAAGGTGCAATACTAAGAACGGGTAAGCTAGCAATTGAGTTGGGTCTAAAGGTTAATGTTATCAATAACAGAACAGATAAGGATCCAGATGAAATCATTAATGAATTTGGACCAGAACAGCTAATCAACATGGTTGAAAAGCCTAAGAACTGGATTGAATTCATTTTAGAGCATTATCAAAAGATTTATGACATCTCTAATTATGATCAGAAAAAGGAATACGCAAAGAAGGTGTTAGAGGAAATTGTTAAGCTAACTGATAGCTTTGACAGATCAAATTACTTTAATCAGCTTTGTAATATTACAGGCTTCGCTGCAGATGTATTGAATCAGCTTGCAGGAAATAGCTTTTCTATCAATAATCAGAATCAGAGTCGTGGAAATCATCAGACAATTGTCAGAAAGCCTAAGGGTGAAGTTGTTACATTATCAGGTATTAAATTGGCTCAAAAGGAAATTTTAAATCAGATGATTAAAAGCAAAAATGCTACTAACATCTATAAAGAAAAGCTTGGTAAGCTTCCTGATGAGACAATGAATGATTTAGCTAATCAGCTGATCAGCTACTACAGTGGTAATGATACGATGAATGTAGCTAACCTAGTTGGCTCCATATTTTCTCCTTCTACCATTTCATTAGTATATGAAATTGTAGAATCAGAGATTCTGTGTCAGAAGGTCAATGAAGATATTTTAAATGATGCCATCATTGAGATTCATATTTCTGAACTGGAAAAAGAGAAAAAAGAAAAAACATTAATGCGTAAAAAACTGACAGATCCACATGTTATTGCGAGAATCTGTGGTGAAGAGGCTGAATTTGATAAGAAGATCAAACAGCTTAAGCTTCAAAAAACAAAAGGCAAATAGGAGGTAAAAACTATGGCTGATAAGATTTTAACATTAGATGAATTAAAAACACTTTTCTTAGAAAAGACTGAAAAGATGGAAGAAATTACTGAAGATGAGGTAATGAATGCCATCAATAAATTAAAATTAGATGATGACCAGCAGGAACAGTTTTTAGACTGGTGCAGAAACAATGGCGTTATCATGGAAGCTGAACTGGATGAAGAGGTTATGATTGACGATACTGATTTCAGTGGCAGTGATGGAGAAGATGAAATCTCTGATGAGGATTTAGCAAGCATCGGTAACTATGATGATGCAGAAGAAGAAAAGTATAAGGAATATGCTGATACAGCTTCTGTAAAGGTAAATGACCCTGTAAAGATGTATTTAAAGGATATTGGTAGAGTTCCTCTATTAAAGGCTGATGAAGAAAAAGCAATTGCTCAGCGTGTTATGGAAGGTGATCAGGATGCTAAGGATGCATTGATTACAGCGAATTTAAGATTAGTTGTTGCTATTGCTAAGAAATATGTAGGTAGAGGATTATTATTCCTGGATTTAATTCAGGAAGGTAATTTAGGCTTAGTAAAGGCAGTAGACAAGTTCGATTATACAAAGGGCTTCAAGTTCTCAACTTATGCTACTTGGTGGATCAGACAGGCTATTACTAGAGCTATTGCTGACCAGGCAAGAACAATTCGTATTCCTGTTCATATGG
>DCGH01000088.1:26866-27355 GCA_002315205.1 Erysipelotrichaceae bacterium UBA1783 | reverse complement strand
TTTATTGGTTTACCACCAATGAACTTCTTCGATGTAACAAAAAAGGATGGAAAAATACGATTAGAAGGTAATGAGGTAACATTACCTGAAAGAGTTTCTTCTGTAATCAATGTTAGTGAATCCGACGAGTTTGTTTTAGGTATTAGACCAGAGGATATTAAGCTAGGTGATCAGTTCCAGTTAACTGTGACATTAAATGAAAATACAGGAAGAACAACGCTAACACATGGTAAATTATATGGAAAAAGCTGTGTTGCTAAGCTAGTAGGCTGGCAGCGTTTCAAGGAAAACGACCAGATTTCTGTTAGTTTTGATGAACAGAAGATTCATTTGTTCGACAAGAATACTACAGAATCCATTTTATAGGAGGTAGCTTATGGCAAAAGTAAAAAAGGATCGCTCTGAAGCAAAGCGTAAGTTTATTGTTTCATTAAAGAAAAGACCTCATAATATTCCATTAGTATTTATGGCTATTACCTTTGTTGTATT
>DCGH01000088.1:25574-26826 GCA_002315205.1 Erysipelotrichaceae bacterium UBA1783 | reverse complement strand
AAGCCACTTATGGGCTTATGTGGATTTATGATTATGCTATTTAGTGTTTTAGCATTTGTATGCTTCCTAAATGCATTCCCAAAAAGACAAAAGCCAAAGATGCCTATGCTGATTCTTCTTTATGTATTAGAAGGAATTGTGGCAATTTCTGATATTGTATATGTCTTAAGAATTAACGAAGGTATCAAATCTATCAAGCTTGGCAATAACAATAAATATATTCCTCAAACAAGAGTCATGCTGTTGATTCATGCAGTCATGGTAGTTATTTCAATTGTGTTAATTGCCTTAATTCCAGTAATGAAAAAGAAGCTATCAAAGATTGATACTTCTGTAAAGCTTTCTGAGAATAGTGATATTACAAATATCGAATTATCTGAAGGTGAATAAGAATGTCTAATAAAAACAAAAAGACTGTAGTTAAAGAAGAATATACCTTAAAAAAAGATGCGGTAAATCGTTTAGCTAACGCTAGTAAAGAAACCGCCCATAAATATACGGATGAAGAAATCAACAAATATCAGAAGCCATTTTTACCAAATGTACCAAAGTGGCTAAAGGCTGCTTTTGTAAAATGGTGGTTTGCTGGAGCAACCTGTTTCTTCTTCTTTTGGGGGTTAGGAAATGTTGTTTCAAACCAGCTGGATTTAATCTTTGTTTTATGGCTAGCAATGGGTATTTGTACCGGTTACTAACAAACAACGTATTGAGATTTATTCAGAGCGATAAGGAGTATGAGCCATATATCATGCTACCAGCAAAGAAGTATATGACCTTCTTTGGTAATATAATATACGCTCTACCAATTATGGCTTTAGTAATCTTAAGCTATCAGTTAATCAATGTGGCTTGGATTTCAATTGCAGGCCTAGCTGCTGATAGTGTACCTTTTGGAGTTGGCCCAATAGGATTCGGTATGTTATATACCTTATATGATTTTATGTTTCTGGCGATTAGAAATAGAATTAAGAAAGCATAATAAAAGAGAACCAACTATACAAGATAGAAGGTTCTTTTTTTGCGTTTAGTCAAGATATACCTTTGGAATACTCCATTTATATTTACTTGAGCAGACTCTAATGATAACAATTATAGCCATAGATATTAATGATGCGGCTGTATTGCCAATGATGGAATAGGTGAATATGAATACAATAGCTCCAATTAATGAGGCAACAGCATAAACTCTTTTTCTGAAAATGACAGGGATGGTATTGATAAATAAATCTCTTAATACACCGCCACCTGTGCC
>DCGH01000088.1:24687-25538 GCA_002315205.1 Erysipelotrichaceae bacterium UBA1783 | reverse complement strand
ATAATAAAACAGAGATGTTATCAGAAAAGCTTGGTAAACAGCGCTCAATAGCGATGATGGTAAAGGTTGCTAAACCAACATTATCAGCAAAATTGACAACACGATTCTGTTTTAAGTAATTCAGGAAGGATTCCTTATACTTCCAGGCAATTAAAAATACAATAATTGAAGTAATAATGGCGATGACCACAAAACGAGAATCCAATAATGCATTTGGTGGAATCTGCCCAATCATTAAATCTCTGATGATTCCTCCACCTGTAGCTGTAACGATGCCACAGATAATAACGCCAAAGGCATCCAGATCATGCTTGACTCCTTCTACGGCGCCTGATATTGCAAAAGCAATCGTTCCTATAATCTCAAATATGTTAATATACAATTCCACAATTTATCACCTACTTCATTATAAAGGAAAACAGAAATATTTGTATAAGTTTAAGAAAAAATTGACTATGTGTTTTATAATTGTGATAGAATATTTCAAAAGGAAAAAACATATGAAAACAAAGCTAGTACATCCAAGTGATTTTGAAACGATTACAGCTGCCTTAAGAAGTGGTAAGGTAGTGGCTTTTCCAACCGATACAGTGTATGGCGTTGGCGTTGTTTTTGATAATTCTTCAGCAGTAGCTAAAATGAAAGTCGCTAAAGGCAGACCTGAAACGAAGCCATTTCCTTTAATGGTTGCTAATGTTTCTCAAATGCATAAGGTGGCTTTTTTAACGGAAAGAGATGAAGCTATTGCTAATAATCTGACACCAGGAGCTCTTACTATGGTGTTAAATAAGAAGGATACTGTTAGTGATGAGTTCACCAATGGATTGTCTACTATCGCCATTCGTATTCCT
>DCGH01000088.1:23819-24674 GCA_002315205.1 Erysipelotrichaceae bacterium UBA1783 | reverse complement strand
ATAGTGAATTTGTGTTAAAGCTTTTAGAAGAGGTTGGCCCAATGTTTGTTACCAGTGCTAACATCTCTGGTCAACCAGCCTGCAATACAGGAAAAGAGGTCATGGAAAGCTTAAATGGAAGAATTTCATTAGTAGTAGATGGAGATGCTATTTCTCATACTGCTAGTACGATTATTGATTGTACAAAGGAAGAAGTTCAGATATTACGCCAAGGTGATATCACAATAGAGGATATTAATAGGGTAATAACCTATAGTAAATAAGGAACATTTTAGGAGGAAAAGAGAATGTTATACGTTTTAGATCATCCAGTAATTAAGCATAAGCTAACAATTATGCGTAAAACAAGCACAGGCACAAAGGATTTCCGTGAAAATCTAGACGAAATCGGTAGCTTAATGACCTATGAAATCACCAAGAATTTCCCAACAAAAGATGTTGAAATTGAGACACCAATGGGAAAGACAATCGGCAAGGAATTAGACAAGGAAATTGTGTTAGTTCCAATTTTAAGAGCTGGTTTAGGTATGGTTAGTGGTATTCAGCAGCTAATCCCAACAGCTAAGGTTGGTCATGTAGGCTTCTATAGAGATGAGGAAACATTAGAACCTCACTTCTACTATGCAAAGTTCCCACCTAATGTTGCAGAGTCTACAGTATTGGTTGTTGACCCAATGTTAGCAACTGGTGGTAGTGCCGTTGCTGCAATTGACAAGGTCAAAGCAACTGGCGCAACTGATATTAAGCTGGTTTGCTTAGTTGGTGTACAGGAAGGTATTGATGCGGTTGAAAAGGCTCATCCAGATGTTGATATTTATCTTGCAAGTAAGGATGAAAAATTAAATGAAATTGGCT
>DCGH01000088.1:13280-23794 GCA_002315205.1 Erysipelotrichaceae bacterium UBA1783 | reverse complement strand
TAGGTGATGCAGGCGATAGAATCTTTGGTACAAAATAAATTTTTAAAATAAAAGGCTGTTTGAAAACAGAAAGCTTAGAATAAAATCTAAAGTTGCTGTTTTTTCAGCCTTTTTTTATGGAAATTTATGAATTTTTTATCCGTAATAATGAATAGTCATATCATTCAAGCATAATACACATAATCTGCCTGCTTTTCCTAAGGCACATCCAGTGTCAATATCAATAAAATAGGATTCCTTAAGGCTTTTCCCTTTATAGAAAATGTCTTGATGAATGGTATGACCGGTAATAATCGTTTTATTTTTTATCTTTGGAAACATAAAACGATTTCTTTTCCATAAACATCCTTTTCTTTGATCGGCAGTAGCTTTGTCATAGGTGATATCATACGTTATTTCTGGGTTGGAATGAACTAAAAGGAAATTACGTCCATTTACCTGAATGTTTTGAACGATTGGTGAGTGATGTAACCAATCCAATAATTCATCTCTATGAATAAACTGGTCCATTTCTCTTAGCGTATCATATCCATCGTTAATATGCAGCCATTGGCGAGAAATATCATAGAGCTCTCCTTTATAACTATCATCCTGAATGGATTTGCTTCGAATATCATAGAAGGTTAACATCATATCTTCATGATTTCCTATCATCATATGGAAGCGAGAATCATTTTTTATTGTCCAAAGAAGAGAGGTACGCGATGGACCTTTATCGATTACATCACCAATAATATAAACTTCATCCTCATCGTTTAATGAATTATAAAACTGGAAGAATTTTTCTGCCTGACCATGAATATCTGAACATACGTAAATCATAAAGAATCCCTCTTTTTTATTATATCATTCGTGGTAATAATGGGGTAAGAGCTTCAAACCAACATAAGGCATTTGTGAAAAAATAAAGCGTTTGAACTTGTACTATTACGTAATAGCACTATAATAGGTGGAGCGCAAAAAATATCATAAGATTTTGCGCGAAATAAATAGGCATAACGATTGTGCAAAAAAGTAAGAAAGAAGGATTGTTTATGGATTATGATTATTTATTAACCATTGCTCTCATTCTGGTTTCAACAAAACTATTTAGCATCATCACAAGCAAATTCCAATTGCCTCAGGTAGTTGGTGCTTTACTTGCCGGATTAATCTTAGGACCTGCTGTTTTAGGATTATTGCAGCCTAGCGAATTATTGAATGATTTAGCTGAGGTTGGTGTCATTGTTATTATGTTTACAGCTGGAATGGAAACAAATATTGAGGATTTGAAGAAGTGTGGAGGTGTCGGCTTTGCAGTAGCACTTTGTGGTGTATTGGTTCCGTTAGTCTCAGGAGCAGCACTAATGCATTTTTTCAATAATCAGGCGACACTATTACAATGTATATTTTTAGGTACGGTTTTAACTGCAACCTCTGTTAGTATTACGGTTGCTACACTAAAGGAAATGGGCAAGCTGACTACTAAGGTAGGTACAACCATTCTGGCGGCAGCTTTAATTGATGATATTCTAGGCTTAATATGCTTAACGATTGTTACTAGCTTATCTGGTGGAAATGCCAATATTGGTATGGTTTTACTAAAGGTCGTAGGCTTCTTTGCCAGCTCCTTTGTGATTGGATGGACCTATCATAAGGGTATGATTTGGTATGATAAGAAGGTAAATAATGCAAATCTACATCGTTTCCCTGTCTTTGCTTTTGCGCTTTGTCTATTTATGGCATGGTTTGCTGAAGCAGTCTTTGGTGTTGCAGATATCATTGGTTCATTTACTGCGGGTGTTATTATTGCGATGTCTCCAAAAGGAGAATACATCTCCAGCAAATTTGGACCTTTATCCTATCTGCTGTTGACTCCGATTTTCTTTGCTAATATTGGTTTAAAGATTTCTCTTTCATCCATGAATGCATCTATGATTATATTTACAATTTGCTTAGTAATTACAGGTGTTTTATCAAAAATGATTGGCTGTGGTATTGCAGCAAAGATATCAAAATTCACCAATAAGGAAGCATTGCAGATTGGCGTTGGCATGGTTTGCCGTGGTGAGGTTGCTCTGATTGTTGCTAATAAGGGTACATCTATGGGCTTATTAAGTGCGGATTATTATGGACCAATTATTATCTTAGTTATCTGTTGTGCCATCTTAACGCCAATTCTTTTAAAGATGGTGTTTCAAGACAAATAATTTTTTTTGGTTATTTTTCGATTTTTGTCTAGTTAAATACGAAAATTGTGCCTTAAATAAACAAATATGTTATAATTAATTAGTTAAATATTATCTTTTTTGAAGGGGGATAGAGTAATGCCAAAGAAGGTTATTATCTATGCTGGAATTACGATTGCAGTATTATCTTTAGCCTTCTATTTTGTAAACTGGACCATTAGCACAGGGCTAATTGTTGGTTATCTGTTTAGCTTAATTTACATTGGTGTGTTAACACTAAGTGTGAAGCTGATTACATCAGAGAATCCTGGCGGTTTACTAATAGTTATTGGTTCATTAATTCGAATGGTTATTCTTGCATTACCACTTTTATACGCTGGCTTAATGCCTCAGTATTTAAGTATCTATGGAGTCTTTGCAGGATTGCTAATGTTTAAACTTTGGATGTATTTAACGATGTTATTTAATAAAGGAGGTTTGTAGTATGGAAGTTCAGTCAACAGTGTATTATATAGGCATTATTACCGTTGCTTTACTTGTTGTCTTATTCCTAATCAATCGCAAACTTGTCAAGTTTAATCCTTTAGATGAGCCAAAGGGTATTGTTTTACTAATGATGTTTGCAGTAAATTTCTTTGAGGATACTGTTAGAGGAGCCACAAATGAAAAAATAACAAAGGTATTGGCACCATACATTATGTCTGTGTCACTATATATCTTTGTTTCAAATATTGCAGGATTATTAAATTTAGAATGTCCAACAGGTAATCTTTCAGTTACCATGGCTTTAGCTGGTATCACTTGTATTGCAATAGAGTATTGCGGTATTAAGTTTTCAGGCTTAAAAGGATACGTGAAGGGTTTGTTTGAACCGTTTGCTCCAATGGTCGTAGTCAATTTAATCAGTAAGGTTTCTACCTTTGCTTCATTATCACTTCGTCTATTTGGTAACATTATGGCTGGTACAGTTTTGATGTCTGTATTATATCAGCTATTCTCCATCATGTCTGGTGTAATTCCGGTGATTGGAAAATTCAATTTTGTAGGTGTTTTATTAGCTCCAGTGCTTCATGCATATTTTGACTTGTTCGCAGGTGCTATGCAAACATATATTTTTATGACATTAACAGTTATGTTCATCGGTAATGCGTTACCAGATGAAGCTAAAAATTAGAAAAAAGGAGAAATACAAATATGGAAAAAGGTTTAGTTGCAATCGGAGCTGCATTAGCAGTTATGACAGGTGCAGGAACAGCTTTAGGTGAAGCTAGCGTATTCAGACAGGCTGTAGAATCAATTGGAAAGAACCCAGATGTTTCAGGTAAGATTCAGTCAATGGCTATTATCGGTGCTGCCATTTCAGAAACTTGTGCCATTTATGGTTTATTAATCTCTTTCATCATCATCTTCGTTTTAGGCGCTTAATGAAATATAGGTGTTAGATTATGAATTTTGAATTACCAAATATCATTGAACAGCTAATGCCAAACCCATTAACTGCTTTAGTTCAGCTATTAGCTACAGGTATTCTTTTCTTTGCTTTATATAGATTATTATGGAAGCCAGTAAAGAAGATCATGGATACTCGTACTGAATATGAGCAGTCAAGATTAAAAGAAGCTCAAAGATTAAAGGATGAAAATGAAAGATTAGCAAAGGAAGCTCAGACAATTTTAGATAACGCCTCAGCACAGGCACAAGAAATTGTTAACGCTGCTCAAAGTGAAGCTTCAAAGGTGAAGGATCACTTAATTGAGGAAGGAAGACAGAAGTCTCAGCAGATTGTTGCTGAAGCACAGGCAAATATCGTTTTACAGAAGAACAAGCTTTTAGAAGATATGCACGAGGAAATCGTAAATGTTGCTCTTTCTGCTGCTGAAAAGATGCTACAGACAAAGCTAGATAGCCAGGAAGATAAGAACAGCATTGAAGAATTTATTAAGGAAGTAAGTAACAGATGAGCTTAGATACAAAGCGTTACGCACAGGATCTATATAACGTTGCAGACCAGGAAAATAGTGTCGATCTTTATTTTGAAACATTAAAGAAGATTAATGAAACACTGAATTTTAATAGTGCTCTGTATTCTTATATTGATTCCCCTGATAATAAATCTTCTGAAAAACGTGAAAAATTACAGGAAGTTTTCAACAATACTTTAGATGATAGAGTATTGGGAACATTCTTCCTAATGAATGATGCAATTGGTAAAAAACACACTGAAGTGTTTTTAATGCATGATTTTATTGCTCACTATTATCAGATGAAGGGTGCCTTATATGGCGTTGTTTATTCAACAAAGCCTTTAAATGAAAGTGAGAAAAACTCAATTGAAATTGCTATTGGTGAGCAGACTGGCCAGCCAGTAAGACTAGAAAACAAGATTGATACATCATTAATTGGTGGTGTAAAGGTTGTTGTTGATAGTAATGTATGGGATGGTTCAATCCGTTCAAAGCTAAATAATTTGAAGCAGTCATTATTAGCTTCAGATGAAGAGCTACAGGCAAATACAAAGGAAATGGGTGTTTCTATTAAGGAACACATCCAGCAATTTGAAAAGAAACAGGTAAACATTCAATCATCAGATACTACTGGTTATGTTACTAGTGTTGCTGATGGAATTGTTAACATCTCAGGTATCTACCAGGCAATGGCTGGTGAGCTATTACAGATTGGTTCAACAAGCTGTATGGTAATGAACCTTGAGGAAAATAATATTGGTGCTGTATTACTTGGCAATGCTGATGCTGTTGTTGAGGGTAGCCAGGTTATATCAACAGGTAAGGTTGTAGAGGTACCAGTAGGTGATGAAATGCTAGGCAGAGTAGTTGATGCACTAGGAAGACCTATTGATGGTAGAGGAGCTGTCAGAACCAGCCATCGTTTAGCAATTGAAAGACCTGCCAAGGGTGTTATTGAAAGACAGTCAGTAAATGAGCCATTACAGACTGGTATTAAAATTATTGACTCTATGATCCCAATTGGTAAGGGACAGCGTGAGCTGATTATCGGTGACAGACAGACTGGTAAGACAGCCATCGCAATTGATACAATCCTAAACCAGCAGGGAAAGAACGTAAAGTGTATCTATGTAGCAATTGGTCAGAAAAACTCTACCGTTGCTCAGATTGTTGAAAAGCTAAAGCAGAATGGTGCCTTAGCCTATACTACTATTGTTGTAGCTGGTGCTTCTGAATTAGCAGCGTTACAGTACATCGCACCATATACAGGTGCAGCTATTGGTGAATACTGGATGGAACAGGGCCAGGATGTATTAATTGTTTACGATGATTTAAGTAAGCACGCCGTAGCTTATAGAACACTTTCATTATTATTAAGACGTCCTCCAGGAAGAGAAGCTTATCCTGGTGATGTATTCTACTTACATTCTAGATTATTAGAAAGAAGCGCAAAGCTATCAGAAAATCTTGGTGGCGGTTCTATGACTGCTTTACCAATCGTTGAAACATTAGCAGGTGATATTTCTGCTTATATTCCAACAAACGTTATTTCTATCACTGATGGTCAGATTTTCTTACAGACTGAATTATTTAACTCAGGTGTAAGACCAGCTGTTGATGCTGGTTTATCTGTATCACGTGTAGGTTCTGCTGCTCAGATTAAGGCAATGAAGAAGGTTGCTTCTTCATTAAAGCTAGATTTAGCACAATACCAGGAAGTATTGGCTTTCGCACAGTTCGGTAGTGATTTGGATGTTTCAACAAAGAACACTATCAATCATGGTCAGCATTTAACAGAATTATTAAAGCAGCCTCAGTATGCACCAGTTGCAGTTGAGGATCAGGTTATTGTTTTATATGCAAACCAGAAGGGTTATGTTGATAATATCCCACTAGCAAAGGTAAGAGATTACGAAAAGAAGCTATTATTAGAAGTGCATTCAGCACACCCTGATATTTTAAATAGAATTGTTAACGAAAAGGTAATTGCAGCTGATTTAGATGCTCAGCTGAACACAGTAATCAACACATTTACTAATAGATATAGAACTATGGTGAAGTAATATGGCTGGTCAGATCAGTAAAATTAAAAGACAATTACGTTCCGTTAACTCTACAAAAAAGATTACAAATGCAATGGCACTTGTTGCTACAGCAAAGCTGCAGAAGCAAAAGGGAAAAATGCTTCATAACAATGAATATGCTGATACCTATCATAAATTTGTGTTGGCTGCCCTTTCTGCAGACAGAGATAGTGATGAGGAAACAAATCCTTATTTAGCACAAAAGGATTTCGATAATCCATTACATATTGTTATTACCTCAAACTCAGGCTTATGCGGATCCTACAACATGGATTTGTTAAAGTATGTCCAGGCAAATATCTCAAAGGATGAGCCAATCTTTGCGATTGGAACCTATGGTATTAAATGGCTGATGAACAATAACTATCTTGTTGTAAAGCAATACTCTGAATTAGAGGATTTAAAACCAGGAAAAATCAATATTCTGATTGATGATATCTTAACCCTTTATTTAGAGAACGAGATTTCATCTATCGATATTATTTACACACAGTACATCAACACATTAACATTTAAGCCTACGACCTTCAGCTTATTACCTGTTGAGGTTTCTATTGATATTGAACCAACAAACATGTTATTAGAGCCAAGTAGGGATGAGGTGTTGAATCAGTTGATGCCACAGTATGTAAGCTCATTAATTTATTCAACATTCCTACAGGCAAAGACATCTGAACAGGCTGCAAGACGTAGTGCTATGGATGCCGCAAACCAGAATGCTGATACATTAATTAGTGATTTACAGTTAACTTACAACCAGGCTAGACAGGCAGCAATCACTCAGGAAATGAATGAAATTACTGCAGGTAGCCAAAAGTAAAGGAGGACTACTATGATTGAAAACGTAGGAGAGGTTGTTCAGGTCATCGGACCAGTATTGGATATCCGTTTCAATGATCAGCTTCCAAAGCTATATAACGCAATCAAGATTCCATTTGAAGATACAATTGTTACTGCTGAGGTTGAACAGCATATTGGTGATGACAAGGTAAGATGTATTGCCTTATCACAAACCAATGGTTTAACAAGAGGTATGAGAGCAATCGATACAGGCGAAGCCATTACTGTTCCAGTTGGTAAACAGATTTTAGGTAGAATGTTCAATTTATTAGGTGATCCAATTGATGGCGTAGGAAAAATCCCTGCTAATATCCAGAAGGATCCAATCCATAGAAAAGCACCAAGCTTTGAGGAACAGGAAACATCTGTTGAAATCCTAGAAACTGGTATCAAGGTTATTGACCTATTATGTCCATACATCAAGGGTGGTAAAATTGGTCTATTCGGTGGTGCCGGTGTAGGTAAAACCGTATTAATGCAGGAAATGATTCATTCTATCGCCGTAGAGCACAATGGTTTATCTGTTGTTGCTGGTGTAGGAGAAAGAACCAGAGAAGGTAATGACCTTTATTATGAAATGAAGGATTCAGGTGTATTAGAGAAGACAGTACTAGTTTATGGTCAGATGAATGAGTCTCCAGGAGCTAGAATGAGAGTCGCTCTAAGTGCCTTAACTATGGCTGAACACTTCCGTGATGAGGATAGACAGGATGTATTATTATTCATTGATAATATCTACCGTTTCTCTCAAGCGGGTTCAGAGGTATCTGCTTTATTAGGTCGTATGCCATCAGCCGTAGGCTATCAGCCAACGTTAGCTACTGAAATGGGTGAATTACAGGAAAGAATCACTTCTACAAAGAAGGGCTCTATCACATCTATCCAGGCAATTTATGTTCCTGCAGATGACTTAACTGACCCAGCTCCAGCTACTACCTTCGCTCATCTTGATGCAAAGACTGTATTAGACAGAAAGATTGCTTCATTAGGCTTATATCCAGCTGTTGACCCATTAGAATCAAGCTCAAGAGCATTAGATCCAAATGTTGTTGGTCAAGAGCATTATGAGGTTGCTCAGGAAGTATTAAAGATTTTACAGAAGTACAAGGATTTACAGGATATCATTGCAATCTTAGGTATGGATGAATTATCTGATGAGGATAAGGTTGTTGTAAACAGAGCAAGAAGAATCAGAAACTTCTTATCTCAGCCATTCGCAGTTGCTGAAAAGTTCTCAGGCTATGAAGGAAAGTTCGTAAGAATTGAAGATACTGTCAGATCATTTAGAGCAATTCTAAATGGTGGATACGATACATATCCAGAAGCTGCTTTCACTTATGTTGGAACGATTGAAGATGTAGAAGCTAAGGCTGAAGGATTAAAATAATGCTTTTTACAGTGAAATTTGTAACTTATACAGGTAACTATAGAACCATTGATGTGGACAGATTAAATGTTCCAACTACCGATGGAAGAAGGGGCCTTGTCTCAAATCATATGCCAATTATGCTAGGCTTAGATATCGGTGTAATTGAGGCTGGAAATGGCAAGGATGTTTCACATTATGCAATTTCCGAAGGTATGCTTCATTTTGAAAATAATGAATGTACCGTTTTATGTGATGAAATCATTGACGTTGCGGATATTGATGTTTCTAGAGCTGAAAAGTCATTAGCTAAGGCTGAGGACAAGCTAAAAACAGCAACAAGAGAAAAGCAGATTCTTCGTGCAAAGATTGCTTTATCAAGAGCAGCAAACCTAATTAGTGCATCTGCTAAATATGGTAATAGATTAAATTAAAGAAACTAAAAAAGGCTTGAAACGAACGGTTTTAAAGCCTTTTTTGTTTTAGTAAAAATAAGAGAAAAAACACTTGAATAATGTCCTTATTGATATATAATATCAATAAGGACAACATATTGATAAGGAGAGAATATGGAAAGACGAAACACTATACAGAGAGAGTTAGTTCTTGCTGCAGTGCGAAGCCTGAAATGTCATGCGACAGCTGATGAGGTTTATGAGGTAGTAAGAAAAGAACATCCCAATATTTCCAGGGCAACTGTCTATCGTAATTTGAATTTATTAGCTGATGAGCAGCAGATTAAAAAGGTAATTACTCCAACAGGTGCTGAAAGATTTGATCATAGAGTGGACAGACATTATCATGTGAAATGTATAAAATGTGGTCGACTATTTGATGTAGATATGGACGAAATAGAGGATATGAACCAGAAAATCATAGATGCACATCATGTAAAAATTCTAGGGTATGATATTTTATTCTCTGGTATTTGTCAGGATTGTCAGAAACAAGGAGAGAATTAATGAACAAAAAAGCAATGTACAAGCTAAGTTATGGATTATTTGTTCTTACAGCTAAAGAAGGTGAAAAGGACAATGGTTGTATTATCAATACAGCAATCCAGGCTGCATCAACACCTAATCAGATGAGTATTTGCGTCAATAAAGCCAATTATACTCATGATATGATTTTAAGAACTGGTAAGTTTACAGTTTCAGTTATTTCGCAAGAAGCAACATTTGATTTGTTCAAGCATTTCGGCTTCCAGAGTGGTAGAGATGTTGATAAATTTGAAAACTTCTATTTCTCTGAAAGAGGCTCAAATGATATTTATTACATTTACGAAGGTACAAATGCCTATATTTCAGTAGATGTAAAGCAGACTGTTGATCTAGGATCTCATACAATGTTTATTGGTGAGATTTCTGATATGGAGGTTTTAAGTGATGTTCCTTCAGTAACATATGATTACTATATGAAAAACATTAAACCAAAGCCACAAGAGGTAGGCAAGACTGAAAAGGGTCAGACCATCTGGCGTTGCACTATCTGTGGATATGAATATGTTGGAGAAGAGCTTCCAGAGGACTTTATCTGTCCATTATGTAAGCATCCAGCAAGTGATTTTGAAAAGGTAAAGTAAAGAAAGAGGAAAAGAAAATGTCAAACAAGTACGCAGGCACAAAAACAGAAAAGAATTTATGGGAAGCATTCGCTGGTGAATCACAGGCAAGAAATAAGTACACTTACTTTGCTTCAGTAGCTAAGAAGAATGGTTATGAGCAGGTAGCAGCTTTGTTCTTACAGACAGCTGAAAACGAAAAGGAGCATGCAAAGCTTTGGTTTAAGGCTTTAGGCGAATTAGGAACTACTGAAGAAAATTTATTACATGCAGTTGAAGGTGAAAATGCTGAATGGACTGATATGTATGAAAGAATGGCAAAGGATGCTGAAGCTGAAGGCTTTGCAGATTTAGCTGCACAGTTCAGAGGTGTTGCTGCAATCGAAAAGGCACATGAGGAAAGATATCGCGCTTTATTAAATAATATTGAAACAAAGCAGGTATTTGAAAAGAGTGGTGTTACAGTTTGGGAATGCAGAAACTGTGGTCATATCGCAGTAGGCGTTAAGGCTCCAGAGGTTTGCCCAGTAT
>DCGH01000088.1:0-13241 GCA_002315205.1 Erysipelotrichaceae bacterium UBA1783 | reverse complement strand
CAGGCTTACTTCGAAGTAAGAAAAGAAAACTATTAAAATTTTAAAAGATTGCCCTAGGGAAAGCCTGGGGCTTTTTTTAGGAGTAAACAATAGCTATAAACTATGGTAGAATAATAGACGAAGGTGATTTTATGCTAAACGATACTATTGTTGCAATATCAACAAATACCATTGCAGCAGGAGCAATATCTATTATCAGATTATCAGGAGATAAATCCATTGATATTCTAAATAAAATATTTAAGACAAAGGATAGAAATTATGAGGGCTATCATATTTACTATGGCTTCATTGTTGATCCAGAAACAGATAAAAAGGTTGACGAGGTTTTAGTTAGCATTTTTAAAGCACCTAGATCTTTTACAGGTGAAGAGATGGTTGAAATTAATTGTCATGGTGGTTTGTTTGTGACACGAAAGATTTTAACCCTTTGCTTAGCAGCTGGTGCCAGACAGGCAGTGAATGGAGAATTTACAAAGAGAGCCTTTTTAAATGGTCGAATTGATTTAACACAAGCCGAAGCAATCAACGATTTAATTAATGCTGACAGCAATGATAATGCACAACTGGCTGTAAATTCTTTAAGTGGTTCTGTTAAAAAGCTATTGGCGCCTTTAATTAATGATTTAGAACAATGTATTGCTCATATCGAGGTTAATATTGATTATCCAGAATATGATGATAATGGCTTTATTACCGCTGAGGATGTATCTGCTTTAGTTTTAGATTGGCTAAAGAGATGTGATGATATTATTAGTGTTGCTGAAAGCTCAATAATTATTAAAGAAGGCATTAAAACGGTTATTGTTGGCAAGCCAAATGTTGGTAAGAGTTCCTTATTAAATGCATTGCTTGCTGAGGATAAGGCCATTGTTAGTGATATTGCGGGTACTACCAGAGATTTAGTAGAGGGCGATGTTCATTTAAAGAATGTAACCTTGCATTTAATTGATACGGCAGGAATTCATGAAACTGACAATTCAATTGAGAGGATTGGTATTGATAAGAGCAAAAAGGCACTAAATGAAGCACAGCTGGTTATTGTGGTATTAGATTCAACTGATATGGATGAACAGGATCAGCAGCTTTTAGAGGAAACAAAGGGAACGAACCGTATTGTTGTTTATAATAAGGCGGATCAGAAAAAGATAGAAAATGAAGTTACCATCAGTGCCATTAATGGGGATATTAAGGAGCTGACAGATCGGATTAATGAGATGTTTGAAAGTAATCAGATTGCTTTAAGACAGCCAGCCTTAACCAACGAAAGACAGATTTCTCTAATGCGACAGGCAAAAGCTTCAGTGAAGGAAGCAAAGAATGCTTTAGAGCTAGGGGTACCATTAGATTTAGTTACTGAGGATATCCAGAACGCTTATCGCTGCATGAGAGAGATTTTAGGAGAGTATTCTAGAGAGGATTTACTAGATGGCATTTTCTCTAGATTCTGTGTAGGTAAATAAGATGAGTTTTTGGATTGATACACATTGTCATATGACAGATGAGCTATATACTGCTGATTTTGACAGATATATGAATAATGCCAAGGAAAACAATGTTGGTATTAGTAATATTATCTGTCTGAATAGAAATGATTTCATTAGAGCTTTAGAAATTCAGGAAAGCTATCCAAGCTGTGATATCTCCTTTGGTTATTTTCCAGAGGATGCGGACCATATTACTGAGGATGATTTGGCCTATCTTGAAAGGGCGATTATTGATGGTAAGATTAAAGGTGTTGGAGAAATTGGCTTGGATTACCATTATGGTAAAGAATTTGTGCATCAGCAGAAGGCACTATTTATTAAACAGATTGCCCTTGCAAATAAGTATGGATTACCAATTATGATTCATAGTCGAGATGCTTCTCAAGATACCTTCGATATTCTAAAGAAATATGCAAAAACGAAGGTGCTAATGCATTGCTACAGCGATTCATTGGAAATGATGAGGGAATATTTAAAGCTAGGCTATTATATCTCCTTCAGTGGAGTTGTTACCTTTAAAAATGCCAAGGCGCCAAAGGAAAATGCTATGAATTGCCCATTGGATAGAATGATGATTGAAACTGATTGTCCATATTTGACACCAGTACCATTTAGAGGACAGACCAATGAAACGGCTTATGTCAGATATACTGGTGAATACATTGCTCAATTAAGAGAAATGAATATTGAACAGCTACAGCTGCAGCTAATGAAGAATTATGAAAGCTTCTGGAGTAAATAATGAAAAGAATAAAAGAATTGATTGTTGTGGAAGGGAAGCATGACAAAGCCAGATTGGATAAGCTATTCGATTGTGATGTACTAATTACTGGTGGTCTTTCCTTACAAAAGCAACAGATTGAAATCATAAAGCAGGCTGCCAATCGTCAAGGTGTTATTATCATGACTGATCCTGATTTTCCAGGAAAGAAAATCAGAGACATGATTGTCGCAGAGGTGCCAAATGCTAAGCATGTATTTATTGATAAAAAGGATGCAATTGGCAAAAGAAATGTTGGTATTGAATATGTTGCAGATGAATTAATTGTTTCAGCTATTGAAAATGCTGTGACCTTTGAAGAGAATCAAGATAGTATCAGCTGGGCTGAATATCTGAATCTGCAGTTAATTAACGATAAAAAGAAAAGAGATCAATTGACCAGTGCTTTAAAGCTAGGTCAATGCAATAACAAAAAGCTATTCCATTATTTAAATATGCTTGGATATAGCTATAAGGATGTTACAAAGGTTTTGGAAGGATTAGAGTAATAATGATAGGTTGCTTATCACAGACAAAGTACATTTTGGATCAGTATGGATTAATGGCCAAGAAAAAATTCGGTCAAAATTTTTTAATTGAGCCAACAATTATCCGTAAGGTACAGGATAAGATTCAACCAGAGGATGTCATTATTGAGATTGGTGCTGGTTTGGGAGCTTTAACGGAAGCAGTTGCTCAAAAAGCGAAGAAGGTTATTGCCTATGAAATCGATGATGATTTAATTGAGGTTTTGAAGGAAAATCTAAAGGATTATCCAAATGTGGAAATTATTCATCAGGATTTCTTAACTGTGGATATGGATGAACTTTTGGTGCAATATGATAAGGTTTCCTTTGTTTCCAATCTTCCTTATTACATAACGACAGAATTACTAACAGTAATTTTTGCCCATCACGATAAAATTGATAAGGTTATAGCAATGATGCAAAAGGAAGTAGCTGACCGTTTCCTTAAAAACGAAAGAGGAAAGGACTATAATGTTCTTCAGCTGATTGCTCAATATTACAGTGATGTGTCTTTATTGACAAAGGTAAATAAGAATAATTTCTTCCCTTCACCAAAGGTAGATAGTGCTATTTTGATGTATACCATTCGTGAGTATGAAAAAAAGGTAGAAAATGAAGAGCTGTTATGGAAGATTGTTAAAGCAAGCTTTTCACAGAGAAGAAAAATGGTGTTAAGTAACCTAAAGAAAAATGACTTTGAGCTTAGTGAGCAGCAGTTTGAAGAGATTGGTGTATTACCTACAGCAAGAGTAGAACAGCTGTCATTAGATGATTATATTAGAATTTATGGGGTTTTAAGCAATGATTGAAAATGCGTATGGAAAAATAAATTTAAGTATTGATGTGGTATCAAAACGTCCTGATGGCTACCACAATCTGGATATGATCATGTTACCAATTGGGTTGTTTGATACAATAAATATTGCATTAGCTCAAGAAGACAGCTACAAGTGTAATGTAGATTTACCATTTGATCAAGGTAATATCATTTATAAATGTGTAGAGCTTTTAAGAAGAAAGTTTAATTTACATCAGCATTTCAAGATTGAGGTTAAGAAGCAGGTTCCTGCTAATGCTGGCTTAGCTGGTGGTAGTAGTGATGGTGCAGCAACATTAAGGATTATTAATCGTTTATGTAATCTGGGATTGAGTATTGAAGAGCTTGCAGAATTAGGAAAAACAGTTGGTGCTGATATTCCTTTCTGTGTCTATAGCGTACCATCTAGAGTCAAAGGCTTTGGCGAAATTGTTCGTCCGATCGAACTTAAGGATGATTTAGATGTTCTGTTAATTAAGCCAAAGGATGGAATCAGTACCCCATTGGCCTTTAAGCTTTTGGATTTAGAGAAGTGTGAACATCCAGATATGGACCAGCTGGAAAAGCAGTTTGTTGCAGGAAATGATTTTTCCGCCTATTTAGGAAATAGTCTACAGTATTCTGGCTTCCAGATTGTACCAGAGGTAAAGGAAATTATCGACTACTGTAAAGGACTTGGCTATCCAAATACATTAATGACTGGTAGTGGTTCTACAGTCTTTGTGATTGATGATAGAGAGAAGCTGGAAAAGCTTTATGGTCAAGTAAAGCACAAATATGAATTTGCCTATCTGACAACCATAATTAATGAGTAAAGATATGTAAATAAAAACTAAAGTGTGTTAAAATAAAGACGGTTTTTCAGGAGGAGCTTATGGATAACATTACAATATTCTCACTTACCTCTTCAAAGAATTTAACAGAAGAAATTGTTAGAATGCTTGGAATTGAAGAAGGAAAGATTGCTGTAAATCATTTCGCTGATGGTGAAATTTTGGTTGAACCTCAAGAATCAGTAAGAGGTAAGCATGTATTTATCATTCAGTCTACATGTGGACCTGTAAATGATCACATCATGGAAACATTAATCTGTATTGATGCTGTAAAGAGAGCAAGCTGTAAGGAAGTTACTTGCGTTATTCCTTATTATGGATATGCAAGACAGGATAGAAAAGCAAGAGCTAGACAGCCTATTACTTCACGATTAGTTGCCGATTTATTAACAGCTGCTGGTGCAGATAGAGTTGTAGCAATTGACTTACACGCTTCACAGATTCAGGGATTCTTCAAGATTCCTACAGATAATCTGACAGCTGTAGATATGATTGGTCAGTACTTCAGAAGAAAGAGCATTGAAAATATTTGTGTTGTTTCACCAGATCATGGTGGTGTAGTAAGAGCTAGAAACTTAGCTGCAAATCTACCAGATGCTTCTTTAGCTATTGTAGATAAGAGAAGAAATAAACCAAATGTTGCTGAAGCAATGAATCTTATTGGTGATGTTGAGGGTAAAAACTGTATCATCATTGATGACTTAGTTGATACTGGTGGATCACTAATCGGTTGTATCAATATGCTTAAGGATCATGGCGCTAAAGATGTATATTGTGCAGCAACTCATGGTGTTTTCTCTAATAATGCATTAGAAAGAATTCAGAACTCAAATGTAAAGGAATTTGTTATTACTAATACCATTGAGCTAACAGATGAGCAGTTATCTTCTTGTCCTAAGCTAAAGGTATTATCTGTAGCCTTCCTATTAGCAAATACAATTAAGAGTATCGCAGAATCTAAACCAGTTTCTGATGTATATTCATTATTCCATTCAGAGGATAAATAAAAATAAGAGGAAATCTCAAGATTTCCTCTTTTACTTTCCATATAAAACATTTTTTTCCGCTTCAGATAATGGCTTATCTTTAATATCCTTAGAGCTTTGCTCCTTCTTGGCATATTGATAAGAATAATTCTGCTGCTGGAAATGAGATTCATTATGATCTGCCTGATTATTTGCCTGGCGATTTATTCTATCCATTGTTTCATAAACCCTCTGCTTACGATTATTTATAGAACGGCCTTTTTTAGCAATTGAAATGATAGTTGAAACGATACAAATAAAGAAGATAAACTGAAATAAAATAGGGATTATCATAAAATAGCTGCTCATAAGTGACCCTCTATATATACAAGTTTATATTAGCAAATTCTAGCAAAAATGTCAAAAAAATCAAAAGCAAAGAAATTAAGGGAACTTTAAAAAGAGAAGTAATACAAATGTGATATAATAAAGGCATGGAAAATGTAAAGCAATGGATTTTAGAAAATAGTGAACAGAAATATAAGGAGTTCTCTGAACCATTAAATTGCGGAAGAGCTATGAAGGGTGTCAGAATTCCTTTAATGAGACAATATTGTAAACAACTAGTGAAAAGCTATGGTTTAGATGCACTAGAGCTTTTTACTGATGATTGGTTTGAGGAAATTATGATGCAAGGCTTTGTTATTGGTTATGCAAAGGAATTAATCGAATTAAAGGAAGCGTTCATCTATAATCATTTAAGAAAATGTGATACCTGGTCATTAGTAGATAGCTTTTCAGCAACTCTTAAGTTAAAAAACATAGAAAAAACAATATTCTACGATATTATTAAAAACTGGAGACAGGATGATTATGATTATGTCGTACGTTTTACATTAGTACACTGTATTGATCATTATATCGATGATGAGCATATTGATGATATTTTAGAATTTAGTAAAACACTAAATGATAGGGCCTATACTGTGAAGATGGCAAATGCCTGGTTATTGTCTGTCGCCTATATCAATTATCCTGATAAGGTATTAGAGACAAGCAAATATTTAGATGATGAAACATTTAAAATGACCAAGGGTAAGATTAGAGATTCATTTAGAGTGAGTAAGGAAAATAAGGAAAGATTTGTAAGGTAGGAATATGGTAACATTCAAAGAATTATGTCGTGTGGTATTATACTTTATGATGTTTGGTGTGAGCTTTTACTGCTTGAGTGGGGTAGATTTTGGAAAGGTATTTTTGAATCAGCCAAATAAATCGTTTAAGGCTCAGATGCTGCTGGTTCTTTTATCCTTAGCAATTGGTTTTTTAGCAACACAGTTTATTTTGGCCATTATGTTCCAGTTATAGTGGTAAAAAAAAGAGGAAAATGGTATAGTAATTAATGGTGATAATATGAGAAATTTAGTATTTTTTCTTGTTGCAACAGTAATCTGCGCCCTACTTATCCCTGTGGTTAAGTGGATTGGCTTTAAATATGGCATTTATGCTCAAGAGAATGAGCGTACAGTACATCATGGTAAAATCGTCAGAATTGGTGGTGTTGCTATATATCTGACATTTGCTATATGCTACTTTGCGATGATTAGACAGGATCATACCTTTAATGGTTTATTCATTGGTGCAACAATTATTTTTATTGAAGGTTTAATTGATGATATCTTTGATATTAAACCAATTTATAAGATTTTAGGGCAGTTCTTAGCTGCTTCTGCTGCTATTTTTATTGGAAATATTGCTTTAAAGAATATTCATTTATTCTTTGGAATTGATATTCAGATTAAGGCAATTGGTTATTTTATTACCTATTGCTGGATGATTGGTATTATGAATGCCATTAACCTGATTGATGGATTAGATGGTTTAGCTGGTGGCTTTAGTATGATTGTCTTACTAACAATTGCTATTCTATGTAATATTTCAGGTGTTCATTATATTGTTCCAGTTTGCCTTGTTTTAGCAGGTGCGTGCTTAGGATTCTTATTCTACAACTTTAATCCAGCAAGTATCTTTATGGGGGATTGTGGATCGCAGCTTTTAGGCTATATGATTTCTGCTATTTCATTAGTAGGCTTCAGAAAAGCAACATTTATTACTTTAGGTATTCCAGTAATCCTATTATTCATACCTGTATCTGATGTATTCTTAGCTATTATCAGAAGAAAGCTAAAGGGTCAATCTATTACAGCACCAGATAAAGGACATTTGCATCATGTATTAATGGAAAATTTAAGACTAGGACAGAAGGGTGCTGTTATCACTATTTATATTGTTACAGCATTATTTGGATTAACTGCATATGTATGTATGGTTGATACAAAATTAGGTGTATTAATGCTAGTGGTTCTGATTGTATTGTTTGACTTATTTATTGAATATACTGGAATGATTTCTCAAAAATATCGTCCAATTCTGAATCTGCTAGATAAATTTAAATCACAGTATCAGGCAGATCACCAGCAAGAGAAATAACAAGCTAATATTAGCTTGTTTTTTTAGGTGTTTTCTGTTTTGCCAACAATATTAATATTGGAGGTAGAATATGGAGCTAAGTAATATCTTAAATTTAATGAATGATACATTTAATGAGAAGGAAAAAGAACAGCTAAAAAGAATCATTGAGGATTATACATATGGACTTAAGGAAGAATTGTTAAATGAGGACCCGATTGTAGCCAGGAATATTTTATTAAGTGAATATAACCATAAGGTTCGAAGTCAGCTAAAATCCTGTAAGCTTTTTGGTATGACCATTGAGGAGGGCGATATTGTTTATGCTGATTTTGGAAAGGCATATATCTTAGAAATGGGTTATCAGCATTTCGGAGTTGTTGTAAAGGTATATAATGCAAAAGCATTAATCATTCCAATGACATCCAATATGGAAGCTTATCATAATGCTTATGATGAACTGATTAATCCAAACGGGTTATCTCACCTAATGAAAATTGGACGCCAGCAAGGCTGTTTCAAATACTCTGTTTTGTATTTGAATGATGCAAAATTTATTAATACAGCTAGAATTATAAACAAAAAAGGACATATTGATACAGAGTCATTATTGTATAAAAAGATTGTAGACAGATTAATACAGATTATTCAATTAGAACCATAAAAGTGCTAAAATGAATGCATGGAATATGATTTAGGCTTAAGAAAAGATATGAAATATTTAGTAGGAGCATCTGGAGGAAGTGACTCTATGACGCTTCTTTCTTTATGCTTAAGCCAAGGCTATCAGGTTGTTGTTGCACATGTCAATTACAAGCTAAGAGCGAATGCCGACAAGGAAGAACAGCTTTTAAAGCAATATTGCCTGGGAAATAATGTCACAGTTTATACACTATATCCTAAACAGAAAGATAAGCAGAATTTCCAAAGCTGGGCAAGAGAAGCAAGATATCAGTTTTATAAGGAAATATATGATAAGGAAGGCTGTGATTGTCTTTTATTAGGTCACCAGAAGGATGACCATATTGAAAGCTATCTGATGGCAAAGGAAAGAGGAAGCCATGGCTGGTATTATGGCATCAAAAGGGAAACCGAGCTATATGGAATGAAAGTAAGCAGACCATTGCTGTCCTTAAGAAAAAAAGAAACTAGACAGTATTGCTTAGATCATAACGTTCCTTTTGGTGATGATGAATCAAATTTTTCAGACAAGTATTTTAGAAACCGTATCAGACATACTATGGTTGAACCTGCAAGTGAACAGCAGATAGAACAATGGCTAAAGGAAATTGATGAGCTAAATCAAAGGATTGATAATGACCTGAAGGAAATCAGTCAGCATTACGATTTTAGCAAGGATATTTCTATCCAACAGTTCAACCAGGAAAAGAAAAGAATAAAGGCTTTAATCATTAGAAGGTATTTTTGGGAGAATGGATATAAAGAGATGCTGTCATCTGATTATGTAAATGAAATTATTCTTCGTTTGCAGATGGATAAAACCGGTAATGGAACAATTGATATCAATGAACAAAATATTTTTGTTTATGAATATGGCGTTTATTATATATCAAAAAGAAAAGATGATTTCTGTTATGTTTTAGAGAATATTGAATATTTAAAAAATGAATATTTTAGTTTGTCAGAATCAGGAAAAACAATCGAAGGTGTTACACTACAAAAGAGTGATTTTCCAATTAAAATCAGAAACTATAAAGAAGGAGATTCCATTCAATTGAGATTCGGCACAAAAAAGGTTAATAGATTCTTTATTGATCGTAAAATTCCATTGAAGGAAAGAATTTGCTGGCCAGTGATTGAAAATAGCCAAGGTGAAGTCGTTTTTGTAGCTGATATTGGATGTGATGTTTATCATTATAGTATTAAACCAAATTTATTTATGATAAAATAATAGGGTATATTCGATTTGCTAAGGAGAGCTTGTATGCATAAGGATGTTAAAGAAATATTTTTTTCACAGCAGCAGATTGCACAGAGATGCAAGGAATTAGGTGCACAGATTACAGAGGATTATAAAGGTAGAGAGGACGAGGTTATCTTTATCGGTATATTAAAGGGCTCTGTTCCATTTTTAGCCGACTTAATTCGTTGTGTCGATTTAGACATTGCTTTTGATACTATGGCAGTAAGCAGCTATGCTGGCACAGAATCAGTGGGAAAAATTACCGTTAAAAAGGATGTTGAATCATCTATCGTTGACAAGGATGTCATTATTGTTGAAGACATCATTGATACAGGCTTAACTCTTTACGAATTAAAAAAGCTTTTATATGCACGAGGCGCAAGAAATGTGAGGATTGTTTGTTTATTAAATAAGCAGGCTAGAAGAAAGGCAGATGTTCAGGCTGACTATGTTGGCTTTGAGGTTGCCGATGAATTTGTTATCGGTTATGGTTTAGACTTTAACCAGAAATATCGCAATCTTCCATATATCGGCATTTTAAAAGAAGAATGTTACAAATAGGAGCGTGATATAAGTTGAAAAATAAAAGACTGTTTGCAATAGTTCCTTATATTATTACAGGACTATTCCTAATTTCTTTATACTCATTTATGGCTACCAGCAATACCTCTAACATGTCTTATGGTAAGTTCCAGGAGCTATTAAGTACAAAGAAATTTGACTCCGTTACATTAACAATGAACACAACAGTTGTTGATGTTACAGCCAAGTATACTACAAGTGATAATGTTGTTCACACAGTTGTGACAGCAATTCCAAAGACAGATGAAATTGTAAATGATCTGTTAGATCAGTTAGAAAACTCTGTTACAGATGGAAACATTAAGGTTACTAATCCATATGCAACAAATTACGCAATGGAGATTTTGACAAATGTTCTTCCGTTATTAATTTTAGTAGCATTTGGCTTATTTATGCTACAGAGACTAGGATCATTAAACTCTAACAAGAAAGCTATGGATTTTGGAAAGTCTAGAGCAAGATTGGAAGGAAACATCAAGGTTAGATTTGATGATGTTGCAGGCTGTGATGAAGAAAAGGAAGAAATGGCCGAGCTAATCGACTATTTAAGAGATCCAAGCAAGTTTGAAAAGATGGGCGCTAGAATTCCTAAGGGTGTTCTAATGGTAGGTAATCCAGGTACTGGTAAGACCTTATTAGCAAAAGCCGTTGCTGGTGAAGCTGATGTACCATTCTATTCAATCTCAGGTTCTGACTTCGTTGAAATGTTCGTCGGTGTTGGTGCTGGACGTGTAAGAGATATGTTCCAGAAGGCACAAAAAACTGCCCCTTGTATGATTTTCATCGATGAAATCGATGCTGTCGGAAGACAGCGTGGTGCCGGCTTAGGTGGCGGTAACGATGAAAGAGAACAGACATTAAATCAGCTATTAGTTGAAATGGATGGTATTAGCGATAATTCAGGTATCGTTATTATTGCCGCAACAAACAGACCTGATGTATTAGACCAGGCATTATTAAGACCAGGCAGATTTGATAGACAGATTACAGTAAGCTTACCTGATAAAAAGGGTAGAATTGCAATCCTTAAGGTTCATGCAAGAAACAAGAAGCTTGCAAGCGATGTTTCTTTAGAAGCATTGGCAAGCAGAACGCCAGGATTCTCAGGTGCTGATTTAGAGAATGTATTAAATGAAGCTGCAATTATGGCAGTAAGAAATAATCATACTGAAATCACAAACGAGGATTTAGAGGAAGCTGTTGACAGAACAATGGGTGGTCCTGCAAAGAAGAGCAGAAAGTACTCACCAAAGGAAAAGCATATGGTTGCAGTTCACGAGGCTGGACATTCAATCGTTGGTATTTTCCTTGAGGAAGCAAATATTGTTCAGAAGGTTACTATTATTCCACGTGGTTTAGCAGGTGGATACAATCTAATGACACCAAAGGAAGATACAATGCTTTCTACTAAGAAGGACTTAGAGGGTGAAATTACAGGATTATTAGGTGGTAGAGTTGCTGAAGAGCTAGTATTAGGCGAAATTAGCACAGGTGCAAGTAATGATATCGAAAGAGCAACAAAGATTGCTAGAGCTATGGTATCAGCATATGGTATGTCATCTATTGGTCCTATTCAGTACTCAAAGGAAGATGGAAATGTATTCTTAGGAAGAGATTATACATCTGACAAGAGTATTTCTGACCAGATCGCATTTGAAATTGATCAGGAAATCAGAAAGATTATTAATGAAAGCTACCAGAAGGCAGTTGGCATTATTACAGAGCATCGTGCTGATTTAGATAATATCGTTCGTGAGCTTGAAGAAGCTGAGACATTAACTAAGGAAGACTTAGATAATATTATCAAGTACGGTACAAGATTTGCTCCAGAAGCAACAGAGGTTGCAGAAGCAAGCGAATTAGCGTAAAATTAACAGCACACGATTGTGTGCTGTTTTCCAAGTAAGGAGTTGAGGTTTATGGATAAGTTATCAAGAGGTATGGCATTAGGTGAAAATGTCAGAGTATTTTGCTGTAGAACAACTGAATTAGTTCAAGATGCAGCAACAAGACATGATTTATGGCCTACAGCTGCAGCAGCATTGGGAAGAACACTTTCTGTTGGATGTGTTATGGGAACAATGCTAAAGAGTAAAAAAGAAAAGATCGAAATCCAAATTGATGGACAGGGCCCATTAGGTATGATGGTTGTAGATGCTTATTGCGGTGGTGCAGTAAGAGGCTTTGTTACAAATCCTCATGTATATGAAGAATATGAAAACAGACCTGAAAAGCTAAACGTTGGTGCAGTTGTTGGTAATGATGGCGTATTAAGAGTAATCAAAGATATGGGTATGGGTAAGCAGGCCTTTACTTCAGAGGTTCCTCTTCAGAGTGGTGAGATTGGTGAAGATTTCGCTTATTACTACGCAGAAAGTGAACAGACACCATCTGCTGTTAGTGTTGGTGTATTAGTCAATCCAGATAAGACAATTAAATCTGCAGGTTGCTTAATCATTCAGATGATGCCATCTGCTACAGAAACTGAAATCTCTATGGTAGAGCATATTATTGAAGGATTAAAGCCAATTTCTCAGATTATTGCTGAAATGGATGATCCAACAGAAATCTGCAAGGCTATTTTTGAAGATTACCAGGAAATGGAAACAAGTGAACTGAAGTTCCAGTGCGAATGCAATAAGGGTAGATTTGCGATTGCATTAAGTAAGCTTCCAAAGGAAGATCTGCAGGAAATGATTGATGAGGATCATGGCTGTGAGGTTGTCTGCAAATTCTGTAATAGAAAATATCATTTTGGTGAAGAAACATTAAAGGGCTATGTTAGAGCTCAGATTGCTGCTGAAAACGCAAAATCAGTAGGTGAAGCATAAAAATAAAGGCTATTAGTATGATAAAATGTACCCTGTAAATCGGACA
>DCGH01000091.1:3258-13483 GCA_002315205.1 Erysipelotrichaceae bacterium UBA1783 | reverse complement strand
CTAAATATCTTCTTGCGAAGTTAGTATAGTTACCACCAGTTAGCTTCTTTAATGAAGCATAAGTTTCATCAGCGATTACTGGCATCTGCTTGCCATTGAAGTTGAATGTTTCATACTTCTTAGCAACATCTTCCCAAGTATTAACTGTAACGTTAGCATCCTTAACCTTGATGAATGAATCTGGACCATAAGACATTGTGATCTGACCCTGAACTGAGAATGCAAAGTCAATTAGCTTTAATGCAGCATTTAACTTGTTAGAATCATTTTCAGTAGCTGCAGCTGAGATTGCCCAACCATCAGTCTTTACTGATCTCCAAGATTCAGTAAATCTCATGTATGTTTCACCAGTACCATCATTCCAACGAGCAACTGGTACCATAACAGCGATATATTCTTCACCTTCCTGAAGCTTAGTATCATTCATAACTGTCTGAGTCTGGTTGTAGTCATATGACATTAATCCAGCATCCTTTTCAAGATAGTTTGTAGAAGAAGCAGAACCTGTAACGATGATTAAGCCTTCCTGAGTTAATGAATTCATTCTTTCAACAGCTTCATAAGCATCAGCTTCCTGACGAGCATCATGTAGCTGTCCATCCTGTGTAAAGTATAAGTAATCATTTCTAGATTCCATACCTCTTACACCAAATAGAGAACCAGCAAATCTGATTAAGTCAACTTCTCTTTGATTATTGCTTGTTTCACGAGAGTATAAACCAGAAATTGGATTGCCATCAACATCGTTTAATGATGCAACAGCGCATCTTAATAATGCTACCATTTCATCAGCATCCCAAGCTGCGTCGTAGCCTAAGAATAAATCAGAACGATTAGCGTATACACCAGCATAAGTTGCATCGATGTATTCTCTTAGCATAGCAACAGCCTCATCACCTGTTAAAGCCTGAGCGTTCATCTTTTCGATGATATTACCATACTTGCTGTAATCCTTAGTGATTGTCTGAGTACCAGAACCATCAGCTGTTAATGATTCAACAGCAACTGTACCAGTAGTTGGCATATATGGAGTGTAAACATAAGAAGCTAAAGCTCTGTTTGCACCAGCATAAGCAGTGTCACCATCTAATAATGCTCTAACGAAATCAGCTCTCATTAAAGGCATTCTTTCGATATCATCTACACCATCGAAATAAGGTGAGAAGTAGATTGAACCAGTTTCTGTGCTACCTGTGATAGATAAACGAGCAATCTGGTTTTCCTCTAAGTATGCAGCAAAGTTAGGCATTCTGTCTAAATACTGTGCTAAGTCAACTAGCTTGCCTTCAGCACCAGCAGCATTTAATACAGAAGCTGAACCAGCAACGATATCAACCTGATCTAACTGGTTTTCCCAAACAGCAAATTCCTTAGCAGCTGAACCAGCACCTGAGAACTTATCAACGAAAGTGATTCCTAAAGTTTCACCTAAGTATGCCCAAGTTGGCTTTAAATCGCCAGTATGGTAAGTCTTACCATCAGCTAATGTGATACCATCGCCTGTGATTTCAGCATCCTGGAAGCTGATAGCTTCGTTTGGTTTCTGATAACCAGCAGCAACACGTAATTCAGTTCCCTCTTCATAGTCTAAAGAAGGTGTCTTGTCTTTACTTCCACAGCCTGTTAGAACCATCATAACAGCTAGTAGAAGTACAAGAATCTTAGTAATTTTTTTCATAAAATTCGTTTCCTCCTATTGAAAATATTATGAATATATTATTATTCCTTTACGCCACCCATATTTACGCCTTTAGCGAAATACTTCTGAATGAAAGGATAAATAATCAAAATTGGAATAATAGCACAAATAATTAGTGCATAAATAGCAGAGTTTGGAGAATAGCTTGCGCTCCAGCTTGCTAAAGTATCAAGGTCTGTATAATCCTCAAGCAACAATCTGATGAATACCTGTAATGGCTGCTCATTTGGAGAACCAGCTGCAGCAATCATCTGTCTTGCCCAGAAGTAACCATTCCAACGGCTAATAGCGAAGAATAATGCTACGGTCGCAATGGTTGACTGGCTCATTGGAATATAAACCTTTGTTAACACCTGGAATTCTGTCGCACCATCAACGATGGCAGCCTCTTCAATTTCACTTGAAACACCTTCAAAGGCATTACGTAACAAAATGATATTCATTGCTGCCATACCCATGGCAATAACGATCAACCACTTTACATCATGAATTCCAACAGCTTCAAATGCTCTTTGTGTCTGTAAATAGTTAATATATTGAGGAACAATACCTGCACTGAACCACATTGTAAATACCAGAAAGAAATTAAATCCCTTTCTGAATAACAAACGCTTCTTACTTAATGCATAACCACCTAGAATAGAAACACCTAAAGCCCAGATTGTACCATAAACAGTTAAAAACAATGTGTTAGTATATGCATTCCAGAACATATTGTTATTAAAGATGGAAGCAAAGGCATTAAACTGTACATCCTTTGGGAAAAGGATTACCTGATTGTAATCAACGGCATGTGCTCCAGAAATTGAAGCACTAATTGCATATACGAATGGATATAAGCAACAGATTGAGAAAATGGTTAAAAATGTATAAGATAGGATTTTAAAAACTAATTCACTTGCTTCTAATTTTCGTTTCATAATTTTACCTCCTAGTACAATGATACATTGCTTGCCTTCTTAGCAATGGTATTTGCACCAATAACTAATAGCATACCTGTCACATTGTTGACCATTTCAGCGGCTGATGCTAAAGCCTGGGATCCACCCTCTAAGCCTAATCGATAAGAGAAGGTAGATACAACATCGGCAGTTACCCAGGTGTTTGCATTATACAATAGCAATACCTTTTCATAGCCGATGGATAATAGAGAACCAATTCTACTAATCAGCATAATAACAATGGTTGATAGAATAGATGGGATAACAACATATCGCATCTGTGCCATCTTATTAGCTCCATCAATCTGAGCGGCTTCATAAGATGTTGGTGAAATAGCGATGATTGTAGCAAAGTATACAATAGAATCGTAACCTGCGCTCTCCCAGATTCCAGAAATCTGATAGATTGCTCTAAAGAAGTTTGGATTATTCAATAAACCAAAATCAGCGGTTGCCTGTGTAATAACACCTAGCTTTACTAAGAAATTAGCAACAATACCTGTACCTGATACTAAGTCACCCTGCTTTAATAGCATTGTAACTAAGGTTGTCATAACAACGGTAGACATAAACTTAGGCAGGTAGGTTAATACCTGATATACACTTCTTAAAATGTTTGATTTAATTTCATTAAAGAATAACGCCAAGATAATTGGCATTGGGAAACCGAAGCATAAGCCATAGAAGCTTAATAAGAAGGTATTACGGAAAGCTCTCCAGAAATAAACTGTCTGTGTTGTTGAAGAGAACATCAGCTGTGAGAAATTAGCGAATCCACACCATTTCATTTCACTGACTCTCTTACCAACCTCTGTAATTTTGAAGCAACCCAATAGCTCATACATTGGAAAATAACGCCATAATACGAATACCACAATCATTGGAACAAGCATCGTGTATAATCGCCAATCCTTAGTAATTGCAGACCAGTTTAATTTCCAACGATTTTTCTCGACATCGTCTCGAACCTTTTGCTCGGGATCGAGTTCATATTTGCCCGTCTGTTGGTTCAATACTAAATATTCATCATTCATAGGGGTCTCCTCCACTTTCTATTCATATTCTGCAGATTGCTCTGCCTTTCTTTCTTCTTGCAGGGCTAACAGATAGCTCTTCTGATCCATCAGCAATCCATCAATTTTTCTAACAATAAGAATTACTACAATACCAAACACCCCTGTTAAGGCATCCGTCGCAACTAATCTGACCAGAGCACCAGGGCCATTATGGTAGATTACTAGTATTCCAATATATCGGAATACCTCCATTAGAATTAATCCTGCAATCACATAAACCATACAGTTAAATGCGGAAGAGGTAATTCTCTCTTTACTATATTTTTTAAAGATTACTGCTAAAAGCATCAATCCTAAATTACCAGAAAGATACACAATCATCTGTCTGATATCGCCCTTTTGGAAAAGAACGAATAGGATGGCACTTGCAATTGCCTGAAATATCGCATATTTATCCCAACGAATCAAAACAATCAGCATCATTGGCAGTATTAGTGAAACAATATAAGGCTGATCAATCATCTGTGAGCCAACCTTGATAATGCCAAATTCACAGATACCATAAATGACGATAAACAATACGATATCAATCATTCGATATTGCTTAAAGCTCATATTACTTTTCTTCTAATACAAACTCTGTTGCTTTATCAAACAGATAAATTCTGTCATATGGGATATAGAAATCAAATTCACTATCCATTTCAGGAACATCATGTGGATCTACCTTTAGGATGACATCGTCTTCTCCTAAAGAAACATAGATGTTACTTGAATCGCCTAACATTTCTGTTAATGTCGCAATTCCTGTGAATTTACAGCCGTTTTCAATTGGCTGCATAGAAACATCCTCTGGTCTGAATCCAAAGAACAGCTCCTTATCCTCTAATTGATATCTGGTATTTTCTAAATCCACCTTTATATCGTTATGGTCAAATTGCATTACCTTATTTTCTGATTTACCAGTGATGAAATTCATTGGAGGTTCACCAATAAATCCACCAACAAAGACATTTATCGGATTGAAGTATAGCTCCTCAGGTGTACCAATCTGCTGTACATATCCAGCTTTCATAACAACAATTCTATCAGCCATTGTCATCGCTTCGGTCTGGTCATGGGTTACATATATTGTTGTTGCATGAGTTCTGCGGTGAATCTGAATAATTTCAGAACGCATAGTTACTCTCTGCTTAGCATCCAAATTTGATAATGGCTCATCCATTAAGAAGACGTCTACCTGACGGATAATTGCTCTACCAACAGCAACTCTCTGTCTCTGTCCACCTGATAATGCTCTTGGCTTACGATCTAAGTATTCTGTTAAGCCTAATATTTTAGCAACCTGATTTACCTTGTCTTCAATGGTGTCTTCATCAACACCCTCTAAAGTTAAACCAAAGGCAAGATTATCATAGACTGACATATGTGGATATAATGCATAGGATTGGAATACCATCGCAATTCCTCTCTGCACCGGTGTCTTATCATTTGCTAAAGAGCCGTTGATGATTAACTCGCCCTTAGAAATCTCCTCTAGACCAGCTATCATTCTCAATGTCGTAGACTTTCCACAGCCGGAAGGTCCAACGAAAACAATAAACTCCCCATCCTCAATTTCTAAATTGAAATTATGAACAGCATGGAATCCATTCGGATAAATCTTGTTAATTTCTCTTAAACTAATATTTGACATGGCTATTCCCTCATAACCTTTCTGTTCTCTTTTTTACTATACCATACTAGCAATCTAAAAATGTAAGCGATTGCACTCAATGGTAAAAAAACACTAATCCATACCAGTGTTATGATCTACACCGATAAGGTTATATTTTTTCCCTTTCTGACCTTGAATTTCTACATTATTTACGATTACCTTTTCTACATTATAGAAATAATAACCGGCATTATTTAGTTCTTCGCAATCATTTATCATTGCTGGCTTTTCAGCCTTGCTATAGCTTTCATCGTAGGTAACTGTAATATTTTCCAGCTTTATAGCATCAATCTTTGATTCTGGTAAGCCATAGAAATATCCAGCAGATACCTTTGTATTCAAGCATTTCATATTTTTAAAATGGAAGCTTCCTAAATGTGGTGTCGTGTGATCCTTTGGTAAAGGATTACGATCATAAGCAGGATCTTCTGGTGAATCCTTGCTGATAAAATAATACATATTTATAACAAGCCCATTTTTAACACCCTTCATTAGAATGTTATCAAATTCAATATCCTCAACGTTCGCTTTGTTGCCTCTGCCACGTTTTGTCTTTATTCTTAAGCCGCGATCAGTACCATCAAAGATACATTTGCTCACCTTAACATGATAAATACCACAGCTGGATTCACTACCGAAGACAATTCCTCCATGTCCTTCCATCATTAAGCAGTTACGAATTGTAATGTTGCTGCAAGGACGATAGAACTCATCTGTCATCACCGCCTTACCCGATTTAATCGCAACACAATCATCACCACAATAGAACTCACAACCAATCAGATTGACATCATCACAGCTTTCTGGATCAAAGCCATCTGTATTTGGTGAAGGGACAAATGAGCGGATTGTTAAATTGTAGAAATGTAAATGATCTGAATAGAATGGATGAACATTCCAGCTTGGAGAATTCTCTACTATAAGACCAATAAAATCAACATTTTTACTTCTATTAACAAAAATATTATTACCACGCCAAGCAATCTTTTTCTTCTTTACATCACCTAGCCACCAATCACCACGATTGGCATTACCGTTAATACTTCCCTGACCAACAACCATGACATTTTCAGCATCAACAATGCTGATTAATGATTGGAAGCAATCAGCCGGAGTTCCTTCCCAGGAAGCATTAACAACTCTTTTTCCATTTCTTTCTTCAAATGGTTGAATGATTGGATAATCCTCTCTATTTGTGGCACCTCTTAATTCTGCATTCTTTCTGAAATAAAGGAAGGTGTTGGAATGAATAGATAATGGTCTTGAATAATATACACCTTCATCAAAAACAATCAGGTCATTATCACTATGATCTAGTAGCTTCTGAAGAGCATCCGTGGTATCGCAAATACCATCATTATTAGCTCCATAATCCATCACATTTAGTACTCTATTTACCTTAAGCGTTGTAAAGCTTTCCTTCTGTCCACAAATGCTTAAGCAATATTCTGTATCTGGCTTTAATTCAAAGATAGAGAAAACGTTTTTCTTTTCATCCTTCAATACAATCTCTCCATTTAAGGCAACATCTACTCCTTGTTGACAAATAAAAGGAATATCATTGTTTCTTTCAATGGTTACTGATACTGGAGATATATGTAGAATTTGAAATATCTTTTCCATCTTCTTTTTCCTTTCGTTAAATTAGTAAATCACTAATTGGATGATTCATTTTAATGATTTCAGCAATAAAGATTGCTGAGATTAAGTTTGCACCTTTTTTTCTTAAGTGGGTGTTGTCACTTTTTCCTTCTGGGTAATTTGTATAAATACCCTCTTCAAAATTCATGAAGCAGGATTTACTTTGCTCATCACCCATCTGCTCAATGGCACGCTTAGTCAAGCTGCACATATCAATATATGGGCAATTCAGCTGCTTTGCGACTTCCATCATTGCTTGCTGATATTGGTCATGTTCATATGGATAAAGGGTTCCATCCTCTAAGAAATGTCGACGGTAGATTGGTGTTAGGAACAATACCTTGCCACCCTTTTCTCTGATTTTTATTTCCATAAAAATCAGATTATCCTTATATTCAGCAAAAGGACGAGTATAGCGTTCCTTCTGATGCGTATGCTCATCATTATGACCAAACTCAATCACTACATAACTGTTTTTATCTATTAGTGATAATGCTTCATCAAATAAACCTTCTTCGATAAAGCTTTTGGTTGAGCGTCCATTTTTTGCAAGATTATAAATCTCGACATCTTCTTGAAAGCGATGGTCCAATCCTTGTGGCCAGCCAACCTGTGGATAGGTTGAGGCATCATTCAATTGCATTGTTGAATCGCCTAAAAATAGAATTCTCATTTTTTAATCCTTAATGGTTAAGGCATATGCCATTATAAACGGTGCCACACCCTTAACCTCATCACTAGAGATGTCCTCACTCATATAATAATCAAAGCTTCCATTTCTTCTCTTATTATCTAAGCCTGCAACTCTACAGATGCCATTTAAATGCTGTCCATCAAATTCATTTCTGATAATGGAAGCAAGCACCTCTTCACCAAGCTGTTTCTCATTTCTGATTTGCAGCTGTTGAGCCTTTAATAAGCCATAAGCTAACATTGCTGATCCACTTGTTTCCTTATAGTTTGGATTCTGGTCAACCTCAACTACCTGCTGTAGCATACCATCCTTTAAATATGGCTTTAAGCTGTCTACCAATCTATTGAAAATTGTCTTGCAGATTTCTAAATGAGATTCCTCGTAAATATCATTCATTGCCATAGAAACCCAGCCACAAGCTCTGCTCCAGCAATGTGGGCTTCTACCTGTTTCCGCATCTGCCCATTGCATTGACTTTGTTTCATCATAGGCATGCATATATAAATTCTTTTCTGGGGCAAATAATCTTGCATCTAAAGTATGTAGTTGCTTATCAATATCCTTTAAGATTTCTTCATCACCAAATTGCTTTGCATACATGGCATAGAAGCCTAAGCCCATATAAATGCCATCCATCCAAACCTGATTTGGATAAATCTGCTTATGCCAATAGCTTCCCTCACTAGTTCTAGGATGAAGTTCTAATTGCTTTCTTAACAAGTGAATTGCACCTTCAAACTTTGATAGCTTACAATCTCTATACAGCATCATTAAGCCTGTTCCAGAGCATATATTATCAATGTTATATTCATCAACACGATAGTTAACGATAGTTCCATCACTATTCACCATTGAATCATAATACTTGAAGACAAAATCATAATATTTCTGCTCTTTAGTAGCTTTATACATATCATAGATTGCTGTCATCAGGATGCCATCCTCATAACACCATCTGCCATCCTTATAAGGATGAAAGCTTTCCATATAATGATCGATATACTTTTCAATTTGTGTATTTCTCATTTCTTTTCCTTTCTGGATGACACGAAAACGTGCATACTGTTCTTTTTCATATTCCTGATTCCAGCCACTAAAGAATTCCTTTTTGATATGTGGTCCAAAATAACAGTTTTCAAAAATCGCTTCGCCATGCTCTCTCCATGGCCTTGCTAAATATACGGAATCATCATCACAACCTTCACTTAGGAAACGACAGTTTCTAAATTGAAAGCCTGGATAATTCTCATAGCTGCTTGGGGCAGCAACATATCCAATTCTATTACCACTCTTTAAGGAATAGATATCACAATTCTCAAAGATTGCCTGACCACTGCCGAAGATAAAATCAACATCTCCTTTGATGATACAATGACGATAAATTTGCTTTGTCATTATCCTTTCAGCGTTTTCCCTTGGTCCCTTAAATCCACCAGCTATTCTTTCCTTAAAAGGAAGCGGTGAAATAAACAAGGTATCCTGTCTGGAAATAATATGACAGTTTTCTACTAAAGCTTCCTTACAGTCGTTGTATAAGGCAATGGCTTGTCCATGCGTAATCGAATCACCAGAATCATTAATAATTGACATATCATGAATATAGCCATAATTTGCGGAAACAAATATCGTTGCGGTATTAAAGGTTCCAACCTTCTCATTACCTAAATCACGATAGGCATATTCATTGCCAATGATTGCTGATTTTTCTGGACCATCACCATAGATTTCAATCATGTCTTCCTCTAAAAACATTCTCTCATTTATGGTCTTTTCAATATGAATTCTTCTCATAGACTAAAAATACTGTGCCATAAAGCTTTGTTCAAATTTACATCTTTCTGGAATTGCTTCCTCACGCGAAACAGGAAGATCCTGCTTTAGCTTTTTTAAGCAATCAAAGGCAGCATGATAGTCCACATCGGATTGCTCTAATAAGCATGAGATTCTTTTCTGCCCTTCAAATCTGTATCCTTTAAAATGAACACATCTTATACGGTCTCCATAAATCTCAATTGCCTTTTCATATAGCTCTGATTGGTTATTTAACCATTCAGGTCCTAGTAAATTTGCTGGATCAAAGATGGCATATAAATCGGGATATAAACCAAAGATTTCTTCTATTGCCTCAATAGAATCTACCGTATGCTCATAGCCCGCTTCTAAGGCAACCATAACGCCCATTTCTTTGGCAATCGGCATAATTTCTGATAAGCTCTTTTTTACCTGAGCCAATCCCTGTGCTCTAGTTGTTCCCTCTGGCTGCTTATTCCAATTCGATGTTTCTGAAGCAATCACAGTATTTAATTCCTTAGCTACCCAAAGCTGAGAGATAAAATCCTCTACTGCTTTTGCTCTTTTCTGCTCATCTGCATTGCCAAGATCTACATAAACCCCTAAAACACTAATCTTTATATTATTATCTGATGTAGCCTTTTTCACTCGCTGAACAAAATCTCTGGTTACATCACTATAATCCCTGATATTGGGAAATGATTTTTTAAAGGCTAGCTGGATATG
>DCGH01000091.1:2772-3160 GCA_002315205.1 Erysipelotrichaceae bacterium UBA1783 | reverse complement strand
TAAATGCCATTATCTTTATCCTTTATATTAAATTCTAACCAAAATACTTTTCCATAGCAGCCTTCATGCCGTTTGCTCTGATTTCTGCTAAATATTCTGTCATTCGATCTGTTAAGCCAGCAACCTTATTTAAATCCTGGCCATGGAAGCTTTCATTAGCTAAGAACTTTTCAACAAATTCTCTTGTTTCTAATGGGCTATTTGCAGCGAACCATTCTAATACTGCTAAGTCATCCTTGATTTCGTAAGTATTATCACCACGAGTACCAATTAAAACATTACCCTGTAAATCAGTTGAGCTATAGAATGCCATTAATGAAGCTAAACCGAAGGTTAAATGTGAAGGAACCTCACCCATCTTTTCAACATAACCTAATAATGAAGGTAG
>DCGH01000091.1:2553-2677 GCA_002315205.1 Erysipelotrichaceae bacterium UBA1783 | reverse complement strand
TGTCTACTACTGCTGTAGCGAAATCCTCTAAGTCCTGCTTAGGTAAAGTTAATGTAGGGATAACCTCCTTATGTAAAGTATCTAGCATGAAGCGACAAACAATTTCATCCTTCATTGACTGATT
>DCGH01000091.1:0-2499 GCA_002315205.1 Erysipelotrichaceae bacterium UBA1783 | reverse complement strand
TACAAATGATGTATGAGCACCATTTAAAATTCTTACCTTTCTTTGCTTATAAGGCTTCTGGTTGTCCGTAAATAATACATTCATACCAACCTTATCCTCTAAAGCCTTATCTAATGGCATTTCCTTAGAAATATCCTTGCTAGATTCAATGACCCATAAAGCAAATGGTTCAGCTGTTACGAAGTTTTCATCCTTATAGCCTAACTGCTTTTCCCAGATCTCTTCGATTTCATTTCTTGGATAGCCAGTAACGATTCTATCTACTAAAGTAGAAGTAAATACACAAGCTTCATCTAACCATTTATCAAATGCTTCTGGTAAATTCCAAAGCTTAACATATTCCTTAACGCATCTTCTTAATTCGATACCATTATCATCAATTAATTCTACTGGTAGCATTACTAAGCCCTTGTCTAAAGCGCCATTAAATGCTTCATATCTTGCTAATAAGAACTGAGTTAGCTTACCAGGGAAGGTAATATTTAGCTTTTCTTCAAACTTATCATTGCCATTGAATACAATGCCTGCCTCTGTTGTATTAGAAACAACAAATCTTAATGTATCGATTTTTGCGACATTGATATATTCTTCATAATCAATATAAGGGCAAACAATATCCTTTACTGAAGTGATTAATCTTGTTTCAACATATTCTTCACCTTCAACACGACCTCTTAGCTGAACATTATAACGGCAATCCTGAGTCTTAAAACGTTCAATAGAGCCGAACTCAATTGGTTTTACTAATACAATAGAACCATCAAATAATCCCTTCTCATTAGCAATATCAAACATATAATCAACAAAGGCTCTTAAAAAGTTACCTTCGCCAAACTGCACAATCTTTACAGGTCTATTCTTTGCTGGTGCCATTTCATTATTTAACTGTTTCATTTTATTCCCTTTCTTTGCCACTTTTATTTGTGGTTTCTTTTCTATTTAAATAACATGGAAGGATGAGTGTTTCCTGATTTGTCTTCTTATTTTCAATCAGATCAATCAGCATACTTGCTGCAGCCTGTCCTTCCTCAAATGCAGGCTGAACAATTGTTGTTACCGAAGGTCTTGCTAAGCTTGACCACTCTAAAGAATCAAAGCCAGCCAAACCGATATGCTCTGGCATTAATTCGAAATATTTATCTAGCTCCTGATAAACCATTTTTAACAACCAGTTATTCGCTACAATGATGCCAATCGGCTCATCACTAAGAATCAATGGTTCTAGCTTATCAATCATGCTAGGATTATCCTCATCGTAAACAATAATATCCTTAGGAAGATTATTTTCTTCGACTGCCTTCATAAATCCATCATAACGTTCCTTTCTTGTATAAAGAACATATGGATCGGCAGTGACATAAACAAATCTATGATATCCTTCCTTAATCATCTCATGTACTAAATCATAGACTGCGGTTTTACTATCCGTTTTTACCCAGCTATTCTCACTTTCCATTGTTGGTGAATCAAAAACAACGAGCGGTTTATCCTGGGCAACGTTTTTATAAAGAGCTTCAAAGCCAACCGTTGGCTGAACGATAAAGCCATCAACGTTCATTCCATGCAAAAACTGAAGGTATTGCTTCTCATTATCTAATGAATAGTAGCTGCTGACTAACAGTGACTTGTAGCCACGCTCCTTACAGGAAAGCTCTATTCCATTGATAACCTTATTGGCAAAGCTATTTGTTACATCTCCAATGATTACCCCAATCAGCTTATTCGACTTAGCGTTTAAGCCTCTGGCAATAACGGATGGCTGATAGCCTGTCTTCTCAATTACCTTCTCAATCTGTTTTCGAGTATCTTCACTCATCTTTTCATACATACCATTTAGGTAAAATGAAACGGTTGTCTTTGATACTCCTGCTAATTTTGCAATGTCATTAATCGTTATTTTCTTCATAATAATAAAACCGGTTTACTATTTAAAGAATACCCTTATTCTTGGTGAATGTCAACAAAATTGATGCATTATCTATATTCTTATTGACATTTTTAAAAAAAGAAGTTTATTATAGAGTTAACCGGTTTAGTTACTTGCTTTTACTATGTGTAAAGCCATAACAAGACACAAAAAAATATAAAAGGAGAAATAAAAAATGAGCATTTATGAAAAATTTGAAAAAATCGGCATCGTTCCAGTTGTTGTTCTTGATGACGCTAAAGATGCAGAACCATTAGCAAAAGCACTTGTTGAAGGTGGCCTACCTTGTGCAGAGGTTACATTCAGAACCGCTGCAGCTGAGGAATCTATCAGAATCATGGCTGAAAAGTTCCCGGAAATGTTAGTTGGTGCTGGTACTGTTTTAACAACAGAGCAGGTTGATCGTGCCGTAAACGCTGGAGCAAAATTTATCGTTTCTCCAGGAACAAACCCAAAGGTTGTTGAGTATTGTATTTCAAAGAATGTACCAATCATTCCAGGCACATGTACACCAAGTGATGTTGAAAGAGTATTAGATTATGGTATTGACGTTGTTAAATTCTTCCCTGCTG
>DCGH01000002.1 GCA_002315205.1 Erysipelotrichaceae bacterium UBA1783 | reverse complement strand
GAAAGGCAATTGGAATCAGTTTAATAAAAATCAGATTATTGTTGAAATTGGTGCAGGTAAAGGTGACTACTGGATTTCTATGGCACATAAGAATCCTGATGACCTTTGGGTTGCCATTGAGAAGGATTATTCATGCAGTGGTATTGCATTAAAGAAAAGCGTGGACTGTACAGCTGACAATATGAAATTTATTGTAGGTGATGCAGCTAAAATTGAAGAGTGGTTCCAAAAGGGTGAGGTAAGCAGAATTCATTTGAATTTCTCTGATCCTTGGCCAAAAAAAGCACATACAAAGAGAAGATTAACATACGGTTCTTTCTTGAATTTCTATAGAAATATTTTAAAGGATGACGGCTGTATCGTTATGAAAACTGATAATGCAAAGCTATTTGAGTTTTCTTTAGTTTCATTTAATGAATGCAACTGGAAGCTAAAGGAGGTTTCGGTTGATTTCAGAAGAGAACCTCATGACGAGGATGCAATTACAGAATATGAGAATAACTTTATGGATTTAGGCCAGCCAATCTACAGAGCGGTTTGGCAGGTTCCTTCAAAGGAGAGCAATGATTAAAAAACTATTACTTGCTATTGCAATATTGTTTGTTTTGACAGGATGTTCAGAGAAAAATGATTTTAAAAGTACTATTAATTTAGCACTTTCAAGAGCGTGTAATGAGAGCATTCCAGATGTTGAAAACAATAATTGCATTAAGACATATTATACCTATTATCTAGATAAGAATATTGGTAAGCTGGATGGCGATGAAATTTCTAATCAGTTCAAGATTTCAGGTAATTTATCTGCATTAACATTGGATATTTCTTCCATTACTTTAAATCATGTAGAGGAAGGATCAGATGTCAATGATTTAAGAGATATTGGTACCTTAGAAAATCTAGTCTATTCTAGAACTGGAAGATTTTACAATTCAAGCAATCAGATGGTCAATTATAGAATTAGTATTACAGAAACAGATGACAGTAACTATTTTATAATGATTCAGACACCACAATTTATCTTCATTTCTAAGGTGACGAATTCAACCTGTTCAAACACAGTACATGATATGATAGTATTATTACGTTCATGTACAGTTGATGATGAACAGATTGTGTATGATTATGCTTCAGACAGTATCGTTAGTACTCCCACTAATGTAATTACATTATTTAATGAGGTCATTCCAGAATCAGGTTATATTATTGATTATATTGATGACTGGAAGGATGACAAAACTTTTATCACTATTGAAAAAATAGAAGAGCCCGAAGAGGAACATCCGGACTATTCAGAAACAATTGATGATGGCGAAACAGAACCATCAGATAATGACCGCCAGGATGGTGGCAATGACTAAGAATTAGGAGATTATTTATGGCAAAAGGACTTATTGGAAAATTAAAAGATTGGTTAATTGAAAGTGAAGATGAGGATGAAAAGGAAGCCGAAATTAAGGCTGCTATTAAAGAAACATTAGAAAAACAGGAAATTGTAAAAACACAGGCTAAACCACAGGTAAAGGCTGAGGTTAAACCAGTGGAATCAGTAAAGAGTGAACCTAAAAAGACAGAGCCTAAGAAGGAAGAAGCAGTTAAGGCAGAACCAGCAAAACCACAACCTAAGGTTGAAGCAAAGGTTGAAAAGAAGGTTGAAGCCACAGAGGAAAAAACATCTAAGACTTTCTTAAAGGTTTCTAATCCAGATGCAGAAGCAAGAAGAGCTGAGCATAAAGCTGCCAGAGAAGCATACAGACCTGCTCAGGTTATTTCTCCAATTTTTGGTAGTTCTCAAGCAGAAGCCTATAATATTGGTTCTTCTCAATTAGAATATGATGATGAAAAGAGTACAACAAGTGTTATTGGTACAGTTTTCTCACCTATGTATGGTAAGGATATTGTAAAGGTAACAGTTGAGGATGAGGTTGATGAAAAGGTTGCCAACATGACAACGAAGGACTTTTTATCTAAGCCAACAGAACAGAAGGAAGTTGAACCACCTGTAATTACTAAGATTACTGATAAGGTTATTTCTGCTTCCACAAAGAGCAGCAAGAGCGAAAAGGTATCTGACGATACAGATAATTACGAAAATTTAAGTTTATTTGATTAGAAGGATTCAATTCCTTCTTTTAATGAGGTATAAAATATGAAGATTTTAACAGAAGAAGATAAGCTATTAGAAAATGTTAAAAAAATACATATGATTGGTATTGGTGGATCAGGTATGTGTCCTATTGCAGAAATTTTACATACCAAAGGCTACCAGCTGACTGGCTCTGATAACAATGAATCAGATCCATTAAAAAAGGTTAGAAAGTTTGCTACAGTATATTTAGGACATGATGCAAAGAATGTTGAAGGTGCTGATTTAGTTATCTATTCTGCAGCAATTAATAAAGCTAATCCTGAACTCGTTGCAGCAAATCAGTTAGGCATTCCTACCATGGAAAGAAGCCATGCATTAGGCGCATTAACAAGAATGTATAATAATGTAATTGGTGTATGCGGTACTCATGGAAAAACAACAGTAACTAGTATGGTTACTCAGATTTTGATTCAACTGAATCAGAATCCTAACGCTGTAATAGGTGGTAAGCTTCCATTAGTTGATCATTATGGTGTTACAGGAGATAGTGATTTGTTTGTTGTTGAAAGCTGCGAATATGTTGATACCTTCCTACAGCTTTCTGAGGATATTGCTATCCTATTAAATATTGATAATGACCATTTAGAATATTTCAAAACGATGGAGAATTTAACTAATTCCTTCCATAAGTTTATATCTAAGGCTAAGCTTGTTTATATTAATGGTGATGATTACAGATGTAAGCAGGCAAGTGAAAATATTAATGGTGAGGTTGTTACCTTTGGTTTAAATAATGATAATGATTTCCACGCAGAAAATATTACTACTGGCAAGTATGGATGCATTTTCGATGTAATGCATAAGGGTACAAAGCTGACTACAATTGAGATGTCTATTCCAGGCTATCATAATGTAATGAATGCATTAGCAAGCTTTGCATGTACCTATAGCTTAGGATTAAATGCTGATGAAATTGCAGCATCCATCAAGCAGTTTAGAGGTGCTGGAAGAAGATTTGAATTCTTAGGTGAATACCCATTTACCTTAGCAGATGATTATGGACATCATCCTACTGAAATCGAAGCAACACTAAAGGCTGCCAAGCAGTTAGACTACAATCGTGTTATTGTTGTATTCCAGCCATTTACCTTCTCTAGAACTGCAATGCTAAAGGAAGATTTCGCCAGAGTATTACAGATTGCCGATAAGGTAGTATTAACTCCTATTATGGGTAGTAGAGAAGTGAATAACTATAATATTTACTCAAAGGATGTTATGGATTTAATGAATGCTGACTTTGACTGTACTATAATTGATACCTTTGAAGAAATTGCACAGCACATTATGGATGTAGCAAAGGAAGATGACTTAGTATTAACAATGGGTTGTGGTGACGTCTATAAGGTTGCCAGAATCATTCAGGAAAAATACGCAAAATAAAACCAGCAGAAGCTGGTTTTTAAATTTTTACTTCGAAAGGCTTATAGCAGTTTGGACAATTAACTGTGTGTTTGCCTTTTTTATTTGGTAATCTTAGCACTTTTTTACAATTAGGACAGGTTCTAAAACGATAATTCTTTCTTTCTCTGATACGTCTTGCTGTCAGCTTAAAAAAGCTTCTTAAACCTTTTGTATATTTAAGGAATAATTGATTTTCATTATATCTTTTATTATATTTCTTAGAAAAGATTCTTAAGTAATTAACAATAATTAAGATAAAAGAAACATAAGAGAATTTTCTGTTAAATAATGACAGAATAATAGATATCCAGGTAAGAATGTTAATGAATTTCGCTAAATCATCCATTCCATATCTGCCAACCATAAATCTCTGGAATTTTGTTGCCGCATTGTAACGCCATTGGCTTAACTTATACTTGAAATTATTCAATTTAACTTACCTCCTAAAAACAACAGAATAGTGGGAAGTAGCAACCTCTGCCACCATAACATAAGAAGCATAAAAGATAGATCAGAATTCTGCTAAAGAAGCTGCCAGAAGCTGTATTATATCTTCTGTAATAGCCATTAGCATTATTTCTATACGTTCTTCTTCCGTTAACAATTGATTGTTTTAACTGCTGGTACTGTGTATTGCCTGGCTCTAGCTGACAAGCCTTCTCAATATGTTCAACAGCAGTTACCTGATTTCCTAAATAATAATGACACAAAGCAGAATAGCAGTACCACTTTGCAGTCTTTACTTCAATAGAGCTTAATACATTTAAAGCTTGCTGATATTCCCCAGCATTCATAAAATGCTCAACAACATCATAATCTGAATGTGCCTGCTGATTTCGCTGGTTAAATCCAGAGAAATCATAGAATCCTCCAAAAGGACCATAGTAGTTAGAATATCCAGTGTTCTGACTATAGTTATTAGAGCTCTGATACTGATATTGGTTTGCAGTACCATTTCTTATTGCATCATAAGCACTATTAACTTCTTTCATTTTTTCAGCTGCTTCAGGATTATTTGGATTTAAATCAGGGTGATATTTCTTAGCTAACGCTCTATAAGCTTTGGTAATTTCCTGCTCAGTTGCGTTTCTTGAAACTCCTAATACCTCATAAGGATCTCTCATTTTTTCGCTTTCCTTTCTAAAGTTTTATGTCTATCATAGCTAGACCATAATCCTGTATACATAATATTATCTAATATTACGTTGAAATTGTCTAATTTTAACTGCTTGTAAAAATAATTGGCTTCTTCTAATACCATTTCTAGCATTTGATCAGAATCCAAATTCTCAATAGCTACAAGTGGGTTATAACTATTTGTCTTTAAATCCTTTTTAAGGTCACAGATAGCATCTACCAGATAAATATATCTTCCTAAATGGAAACCAAAGCTTTTTAAGGTTTCAGAATATTCATCCTCTTTTATATAGAATAGTTCTGACATAACTTTTCCAAAGCAATTGGCAGGCAAATCAGGATTTAATACATTTGCTTTTTCCATATCTGAAATTTCATTTAGACATTGTTCAATGATCTGACATTTTTCAGGATAAGTTTTTTTGATTGCATTAACAAAGGGCAAAAGCTTATTTGCTTTTTTCTGTGCCTTCAAGCTGTTATCATCATTTACATCATCCAGGCATTTGTAATATGTCATTAGAATATTCATATCTGCAGCAAAATCAAAGTATTCGTTATTTCTCACCTCAATTTTAGTTAGAGGATGAATAGGGCAATGCTTTTTTGAATAATTAATATCACAGTTATATACATCAGAAAGAATCATTCCAACAAAGGTTAAATCATAGCTTAATGTAAAACGTGCTGTATTACCATATTTGCTGGAAAGCTTTTCGCAAAGACCGCAGTAAAAACTACGATATAATTTACGATTTTCTTTGCTCATTGATAATACATCAGCAGTTAAATATCCGAACATACCAATACCTTTCAAATTAGATAAATTATATTGTGTCCTTAAAAAACTGTCAAATTAAGAAAAAAAAGGAAATGATTTTTTAAAAATCAAATCCTTCTAGGTCAATTAATTCATCTGGAATATTAAGCTCGCTTGCTTCCATAACTACATCAACAACTTCTGGAATTTCATCCATAATCCATTGCTTAACGCCTTCATTCAATGTCATATCTACCATACCACAACCGATGCATGCACCAGTTAATCTGACTGTAACAATATTGTTTTCATAAGAAACAAATTCCAGATCACCGCCATCAGCATTAATATATGGTCTGATATGCTCAATAATTCTTTCAATCTTTTCTACTGTATCCATTTTATTTTCACTTCCAAATCTAAATAAATAAACCAAATACTAAAGTAACAATGATGCCAAGGATTACTCCTCCAGCAACCTCCATATAGGTATGTCCTAAAACATCCTTCATTTTTTTCTGATAAATTGGATCATCAAAATTGATTTCTAATTCTGAAAGCTCCTTTAAATCATCAATAAGCTTTTGAGTAACAGAAATATTCTGACCTGCGTAATAGCGAACATTTGCTGCATCAAAGCAAACTATACAAGCTAACGCTAAGCTAATTGCAAATAGAGTAGAATCAAATCCATCCTTAAAAGCAACTGCCAACGCTAGTGAACTAACTAAGGCACTATGGCTTGATGGCATAGATCCATTTAAATAGAATAGCTCAGGTCTCCATTTGTGGTATAGTCCATAATAAACAAATGGTTTAACTAGCTGAGCGATGACACAACCTGCAACTCCACAAATAAGTGGGAAATACTTTAATACCATAAAATCACCTTTTAATATTATATTCTAAACCTTTCGAAATTACAATTTTTTGATATAATGTTGTAGGTGATGTTTTATGTATAAGATTGGAGAAGTAATCCAGGGAACAATCACAGGCATTCGTCCATATGGTGCATTTGTGAAGGCCGATGATAATTCTGATGGATTAATTCATATTTCAGAAATTTCAGATTATTATGTTAATGATATTTCAAAGTTCTTTAAAAAAGGAGAAAAGGTAATCGTAAAGATTATAGATATTGATAAAAAAGGTCAGCTATGCTTATCACTAAGAGCTATTCAGTCTAATAGAAAATATGCAATACCTACAAAAAAGGATATTGCTGAGCTGAATAAAATTGGATTTTCAAGCATTGAAAAGCAGTTTCCTTTATGGATGAATGAGGCTTTAATCAATATTCAAAAAGAAGAGAATAGGTAGCAACAGGCTACCTTTTTTTCTTTGAAAGTACAATAAAAAATGCTAATATAGTAATAGAATTGTGGAGATACAAAATATGAAATCATCAATCATTAAACAAAGAATAAAAGACGGTAGATTTGATACATTACTTTTAGATTTATATCTGGATGAATCTGTATTGGAATACCAGAAGAATCGATATATTACAGCCATTGAAAAATATGAACAGAAATTTGGAGAAGGCGATGTATCAATTATTTCAGTGCCTGGAAGAAGTGAAGTGGCTGGTAATCATACAGATCATCAGCATGGAAAGGTTTTATGCTGTGCCTTAAACCTGGATGTTATTGCTGTTTGCTCAAAGGCTAAAAACATTGTCTTAAATTCTGATGAGAGAAAGATATTCGTTAATTTAAATGATCTAAGTGTGGATGAACAACAGAGACGTTCCTCTAAAAATCTTGTCAGAGGCGTTTTAAAAGGATTAGACAAGCAATATTATCGTATTGGAGGATTTAATGCATATTGTACAAGTGATGTTCTAATTGGCTCAGGAATGTCTTCTTCAGCTGCTTTCGAGGTTACAATTGGAAATATAATTTCTCATTTGTATAACCGTGATGAAATTGATGCTATCACTCTAGCAAAGGTTGCTCAATACGCTGAAAATGTTTATTTTGGTAAGCCTTGTGGATTAATGGATCAGATGGCTTGTTCTGTTGGCGGATTAGTAACGATTGATTTTAAAAATGAAAAAAATCCTGATGTTAAAAAGGTAAATGTTGATTTTTCAGATTTCGGTCATTCCTTATGTATTGTAGATACAAAAGGTTCTCATTCATCATTAACTGATGAGTATGCAGCGATTCCTTCTGAAATGAAGAAGGTTGCTGAATATTTTGGTAAAAACTATATTTCAGAAATATCTTATGATGAAATTATAGATAATATTAGTGCTTTAAGAGAAAAGGCAGGAGATAGAGCTGTAATGAGAAGCTTACATGTCATTTTGGAAAATGAACGTGTTGTAAAAGATGTTGAAGCTTTGGAGAAAAAGGATTTTACTTCATTCTTACAGGGAATAAAGGAATCAGGAAATTCATCATTTAAGTATTTACAGAATATTTATGCAAACAAGGATTTTAACAATCAGGGTATTTCTTTAGGATTAATGGTTTCAGAACAGCTATTAGGTAATCAAGGGGCTTGTAGAGTTCATGGTGGTGGATTTGCTGGAAGTATCCAGGCATTTGTACCAGATGAAATGGTACAGAAGTATAAGTCAGGGATTGAAAAGATTTTTGGTGAAGGTAGCTGTAAGGTATTAAAGGCAAGAAAATATGGCGGCTATGTAGTAGTTGCATAATAGTTTAGTTTTAGGAGGCAAAAATGATTATTAAATCAAAGCGAATTTATTTGGAGAAGGGATGTTTTTCAGGCTATTTAGAAATAGAAGGAAAAAGAATTGTTCATATTTATCCTGAAAGTGAAAATTTAAAAGCAGATATTGACTATGGTAATCAGCGTATTATTCCAGGAATATTTGATACACATAATCATGGAGGCTTTGGTTATGGTTGCTTTGGAGATGATTTAACTGAAGAGAAGCTACAAATTTTATTAAAAGATTATGCTAGCTGTGGAGTAGTTAATGTAATGCCGACAACCAGTGGCTTAAAAAATATTGATATTATCGCTTCTGTTGCAAAAAAAGATTATGCTGGCTCAAAAATAATTGGTATTCACTCTGAAGGACCTTGGGGTGCTAGGGTAGGAGAAAAGGGTGTAAATACAGGTTATCCGAAGGTAGATTTAAATGTCGGAAAAGAAATGATTGAAGCTGGTAAAGGATTATTGAAGCTAGTAGATGTTGCCCCAGAAGTAGAACATGGCTTAGAAGCAATTGAATTCTTCGCAAAGCAAGGAATTACAGTTGGTATGTATCATACTAATGCCAACTATAAAGAAGCCTGTGCGGGTATTGCAGCAGGTGCTACAGTAGCTACACATTTAGGTAATGTAATGACAGGATTACATCATCGTGATGTTGGAACCTTAGGAGCCTGTTTACTTTCTGATTCAGTTGATTGTGAAATGATCTGTGATGGCTTACATATTTCTTTAGAAATGATTCAGATTTATTTACGAGCAAAAAATCATGATCAGCTTATGATGGTTTCAGATAATGTTAATTTTGCGGGTTTACCTGTAGGACGCTACAAAGGACATGGTGGTGCTAATAGTGATAGAGCATTTATTAATGTTACAGAGGATGGCTTTGTTTTAAGTGATTCTGGAAGATTATCCGGTAGCTCAAAACCAGTGATATATGGTATTAAAAACCTTGTTGAAAAATTAAACATTCCAATGGAGGAATGCTGCAAATTCTTCTGTTATAATCCAATCAGAAAGTATAGTGATCCAACAGTTAAAGGTTCATTAAAGGAAAACAAGGATGCTGATTTTGTGGTTATAGATGATGACTACAATGTTTTAGCAACATATAGTGAAGGAAGAAAGATTTTCGATAGAGAAACAGATACAGTAATATATAATCAGGATTTTATTGAAAAAATCACCATTAAATAAGGAAGGCATGCCTTCCTTTAAATTTGCTTTAATATATCTTTTAACTTTTCATAATTTACAGCTGTATATAAACCTAAGGTTGTTCCATCTGTAATCTGAGTAGAGGCAGTCATATGAACCTGCTTCAGATTGGCTTGCGTAAGCACCTGCTTTACATTATTAGCGCGAATTCCACCGCCTGGTAATATCTGTAGCTTATCACCATATTGCTGTTGTAATGCTTTTAAAACGGGGATTCCTTTTGTGATATCTGGATAATTAATACCACCAGAGGTTAAAACACGATCGATTCCTAAACGGACTAATACAGCAGCAGACTCTAACATATCAGTTTCATCAAATGCTTTATGAAAAACAGCTTGCTTATTGTATTTTTTAATCAAAAAAACCATTTTTTCTGTCATTTTCTCATTGATTGTATTGTCTGTATTTAGAAAACCAAAAACAATACCATCAGCTCCATGCTTTAGTAAAGCTTCAGCATCAGCAAAAATCGTTTTATATTCGTCATCGTTATAAACAAAGCCAGCTGTTCTACATCTTGCCATACAACAGATAGGTATATCGGTTATTTTCTTAACTTCATCTAGTACATATAAAGAAGGGGTTAAACCACCTAATTCTAAGGCACTATTAAGTTCGATTCGATCTATTGGAAACTGTAATGCAGTTTTAACATCGGTTAAGCTACCACAGCATATTTCAATTTTATATCCATGAATCATATTTTTATCCTCACTTTATTTCATTATAACAAAAAGTTGAAAAAAGTATTATTTAATGTAAAATAGAGACGAGGTTATTTATGACAAAGTATTTAGTTGATTATGAAAATGTAAAATGTGACGGTCTTTTAGGCATCGATAAGCTATATGAAAATGATGAGGTCTTAGTATTTTATTCCATCAATGCAGATCGTATTACCTTTGATTTGCATAATATGATTAATACATCAAAGGCTAAGATTAAATTCTATAATATTGATGTGGGTTCTAAAAATGCTTTAGACTTCCAGCTTTCAACCTATTTAGGTTACCTGATTGCTGCAAATAAGGAAGAGAAGTTCGTTATTGTAACAAAGGACAAGGATTATAGTGTTGTTGTTTCCTTCTGGAAGAAAATGAATGTGGATATAAGTATTAAAAATGATCTGGTTATATTAGAAGATATTATAAATCCTGTTTATTTTGTAGAGGATGAGGAAGAAAAGGTTGAAACGAAACCGATTGAGGTAAAGGAAGAAAAGAAAAATAAGAAGAATCCTCGTAAAAAGAAACCATCAAAAACGACCAAAAAGAAATCCAACAAAAACGATGAAATCAAGGTCAGCGACCCTTCCTTGACAACAGAGATTTTCAATCTTGTCAATGATCAGCATAAAGCAATATTATTAGCTAGCTATATTGAAAAATATAAGACAAAGCTAGGAGTTAATAATGCAATTGTTAAAGAGTACGGAACTACCATTGGTGGACAGCTTTATAAAACAATAAAGCCTTTGATCTCTGATAAAAAAGGAAATTAATTGTGAACGAAAGTGCTAAAGTTAAGCGCTTTCGTTTTTTTAATAATTATATTGAAAATTTTTTCATTTTTGTGTATGATATTTATGAGGTGATTTTGATGCAAGCATTAGTTTCAATTTCAAATGTTTTTAGTGCTATTTTACCTATCTTAGGTGTTGCAGCATTAATTGCATTAATTATTGTATTAATTAAACTAATTCAATTATTAACAAAAGTAAGTAAAACAATGGAAAAGGTGGATAGTACCGTAGAAATTGTTAAAGGATATACAGCAGATATGAATGTAACTGTTAAAACAGTTAATAATGTAGCTTTCTCAGTTGAGGCTGTTCGTGTTTCATTAGAAAGAATGATTAAGAGCATTGCAGCAAACTGGACAAAACAGTTTGAACAGATCAAGGCTCAAATTAATGCAATTCTGGATAGACTTGATAAGAAAGATAGCAAAAAAGAAGAAGAGGCTGTTGTCGTACAGCTAAATGAAGAAGTTAATGAAACCTCTGAAGCAGAGAAGCTGACAGAAGAGTTTAAGGAAGTAGTAGAAGAAAAGGAGGACTAATTCTAATGGATGAGAACAAGGAAATCAATGAAACTATAGAAGAAGTAGTTGAACAGGTCGAAGAAATTGTAGAGCAGGTTGAGGAAACTGTTGAAACTGTAACTGAAGCTGTAGAAGAATCAGTAGAAGAAATTGCTGAAGTGAATGAAGAATCTGCTGAAGAGAAACCTGAAGAAGAACCAGCAAAGAAACTAACAGATGCTTTAAATGATGTAAAAGCAGCTGTAAAGGAAAACGCTCAGAAGCTAATAAATAAGCTTGATGAAGCAAATTTAAATGAAGAATCTATGAAAAAATATGTTGCTGATTTTACTGAATCCGTTAATGGATTAGTTAATAAAGCCGCAGTCAAAGTGAATGAAATGAAGCAGGATCCAAAAACTGCAGATTTTATGAATAAGGCTCAGCAGTCATATGAAGACTTCGCAAGTAAAACAAAAGAGGTTGTAGACAAAACCGCTGAAAAGCTAAATGAACAGGACATTAAGGGAACTGTTACAAAGGGTGTAGAAAAGGTAAAGGTTGCTACAGCTAATTTAAGTGACAGATATCAGAAGTTTGTTCATGATCCAAAGGTTCAGAAAACAGTATTAGGCGCAGTAGATACAACAAAGGCTGTTACTGTAAAAGCATTTTGTGTATTAAAAGATTTAATTATTAAAGAAGAATCATTTACAAATTATGGATTTGTAGTTTTAGACAATTCAAGATTATTTATTAT
>DCGH01000074.1:47326-56978 GCA_002315205.1 Erysipelotrichaceae bacterium UBA1783 | reverse complement strand
TAGAGGAAAGTCCATGCTCGCACAATCTGCGATGATTGTAGTGTTTGTGCTAGTTCAATAAATAAAGCTAGGCGTAGACGGCGGTCACTAATTCTAAAGAGAAATCCATGAACGAGGACCTGAAAGTGCAACAGTGACGAAGTTTTATAGAAATATAAAAGTGGAACGATGTAAACCCCTCAAGCGAGAAACCCAAATTTGGTAGGGGAACCCAAAGCTTTCAGAAATGAATGAAAGAGGGACGTGTAAACGTAGATAAATGGTTGCTACCTGGTAACAGGAACAGAACATGGCTTACAATTAGTTACTATATTAAAATAGCGTTGCAACAACGCTATTTTGTTTGAGGAAGATTTATGAAAAAGGAAAAAAGAAATATATTTGTCAGTATAATTCTTATTGCAGTTACGATATTGCTATATCTTTTAGCAACCTATTGCAAAACCTTTTTCTTTTCTTTTTATCCATATTTATCAGCATATCTGATTTCAATTCTTTCTTATGCTACAAGCTTTATAAAGTATTCTTTATGGGAGAGTATCGCTTTCATTATTATAATCTATTTACTGATAGCTCTGATTTTTTCAATTAAAAAGAAAAAGTACTTTCTATGGATAACTAAGGTTATTCTGGTATTAACGATTCTGGTTACATCATTTATTAATATCTGGGGATTGAATTATTTTTCAGAAGATCTTTATCAGCGATTTGAATACAAAAAAGAGCAGTATTATCTAAACCAGCTATATCAGTTAACAGATTACCTGGTTGAAAAATGTAATGAATATGCTGATCTTGTAGAAAGAGACAAGCAGGGTAGAATGACTACTGATTTTGATTTATGGAATAAGCAATTATCTTTAGGATATGCCAAAATCAAGGAAAGCTTACCATACTTTGTTAACATCAATCAAAGAGTAAAAATTCTTGTTTCCTCTAAGTATTATTCACAAAGAGGAATCACTGGTATTTTTATCTGTTTAACTGGAGAAGCAAGTATTACTAGTGAAGTATATAATGTTGCTATTCCTTTAACAATGGCACATGAGGTTGCTCATCGTAATACAATTACCAGAGAAGATGAGGCAAATTTTATTGCTTATTTAGCTTGTATTAACAATGAAAATGTAGCATTCCAGTATTCAGGATATTTCGAAGCATTCTTATATTGTGCAAATAATCTGATTTCTTTATCAGAAGAAGCATATGCGCCAATAAGAGAAAAAATTAATGAAAATCTTCGCTTTGATATATTAGACAATAGCGGATTTTATCAACAGAGAACTGATGAACAGAAAGAACAAGCAAACAATGATCTGTACAATTCATATTTAGATGCATTTGGTATTGAAAATGGAATGGAATCTTATAGTGAAATGGTTCAGTTATTATTGTGCTGGTATTATCAGGATGGGATTAATCAATAGAATGATGGGTGAAAAAATATGCATTATGTAATTAGTGATATTCATGGATGTTTAAGACAGTTTAAAGAAATGCTAGAGCTTATCAGATTCAATAAAAATGACGAGCTGTATGTTTTAGGAGATTGTATCGATCGTGATGAAGATCCAATTGGTGTATTGGAGCTTATGATGCAATATGACAATATTATTCCTTTAATAGGTAATCATGAGTATATTATGATTTCGATACTTCCTAAGCTATTAGAAGAGGTTACAGATGATTCTATTGAAAAAGTACTAACCAAAGAACTATTGAAGGAGTATTTTTATTGGTTGAATGATGGAGGTCAGCAAACAATCAATGGATTTAGAAAGTTGTCAAAAGAACAGCAAAAAGAAGTTCTAGATTATATTCGAGAATTTATTCTATATCAAGAGCTTTCAATTAATAATCAGGACTACCTTCTTGTTCATTCCTTACCTGATGATTTCAATGAAGAATTATTAGATCAATATAGTATTGAAGAAATCATTTTTGGCAGATTTGATTATCAGAAAAGAATGATGAAAAATAAGCTTATAATAGTAGGTCATACACCTACAATCTTTATTGACGAGAAGTATGCAGGAAAAATTTATAAAGGTGATAGCTTATACAATATTGATTGTGGTGCCTTTGGAGGTTATCCTTTAGGATGCCTTTGTTTGGAAACAAAAGAAGAATTTTATGTAAAATAATATTACTTGAATAATAATCAAGTTAATGTTATAGTTAATATATAATCATTTTTGTGATATAATCATAAATGGTTAAAGGAGATTTTATATGAATTTACCTAATAGATTGTCAATTTTCAGACTGGTATTAATTCCAGTCATTGTATTAGTATGGTTATTACCATATAGCCAATTGGGCATTGAAATGCCAGTATATTATTTTGGTTATGTATCATTATCATTAAAGAACATTATTTCATTAGTTATTTTTGCTGTAGCATCATTTACAGATTTCTTGGATGGCTATATTGCAAGAAGCACAAACCAGGTTACTACCTTTGGTAAGTTTGTCGATCCAATTGCTGATAAGTGTTTAACAACTACATTATTTATTCTTTTAGCTGCAAACAATATTATTCCAGTTGTACCTGTATTAATCATGGTCTGGAGAGATACAATTGTTGATGGAATCAGATTCATTGCTGCAGGTAAGAATGTTGTAATGGCAGCTGGTCCTTTAGGAAAACTAAAGACGGTATTACAGATGTTTGCAATTATTGTTATTTTATTAAACAATTTACCATTTGAATTAGTTGGTATTCCAATTGCCGATGTCCTTTTATGGATGAGTGCTTGTGTATCATTAATTAGTGGTATTGATTACTTCAATCAGGCAAAGGGCTTTATTTTAGAGAGTAAATAATATGGAAAGACTATATCAGTCTTTAAAAAGAAAAGGCTATACGATTGCCAGCTGTGAATCTTTGACAGCCGGTCTATTTTCAGCAAGATTAGCTGAAGTTCCTCATGTATCAGAGGTTTTAAAAGGTGGCGTTGTAACCTATTGGACAGAAATCAAAGAAGATGTAGTAGGTGTTGATAAAAAGGTCGTAGAGCAATATGGTGTCGTTTCTTCTCAATGTGCACTAGAGATGGCAAGTAAGCTTCAGGCATTATTTCATGTTAATGTAGCTGTTAGCTTTACTGGAAATGCTGGGCCAGCAGTATTGGAAGGAAAACCATGTGGCTTAGTATATACCTGTATTAAAGTGAACGATGATATCTATCCTTTTGAGGATACAATTATCATGAGTAGAAATGAATTAAGAAATGAAATTATCAATCGAACAGTAGAAAGATTGTTAAAAATTTTAGGATAAATAAGAAACTAAAACAAAAATTTATCAGGAGGAAAAAATATGGCAGATAAGAATAGAGATGAGATTCTAGCTCAAACTATCAAAGAAATTGAAAAAGCTTGTGGTAAAGGATCTATCATGATGCTTGGTGATTCTGTAAAGGTAGATGTAGATGCTATTCCATCAGGTTCATTAATGATTGACCAGGCCTTAGGTATTGGTGGATATCCAAGAGGAAGAATTATCGAAATATATGGTCCAGAATCTTCTGGTAAAACAACATTAGCTTTACATGCTATTGCAGAGGTGCAAAAGGCTGGTGGTAAGGCTGCATTTATCGATGTAGAAAACGCAATTGATCCTATGTATGCAAAGGCATTAGGTGTTCAGATTGATGAATTAATTCTATCTCAACCAGATAGTGGTGAAGATGCATTAGAAATTACTGAACTATTAATTAAATCAGGTGCAATTGATTTAGTTGTTGTTGACTCTGTAGCAGCCTTAGTTCCACAGGCAGAATTAGATGGCGTTATGTCAGATGCAAACGTTGGTGGACAGGCCAGATTAATGTCAAAGGCATTAAGAAAAATTGCTGGTGTAATGAATAAGAGCAAATGTGCTGTTATCTTCATTAATCAGTTAAGACAGAAGATTGGTGTAATGTTTGGAAATCCTGAAACTACAACTGGTGGTATGGCCTTAAAATTCTGGGCTTCAATTAGAATTGAAGTAAGAAAGTCTGAAGCTATTAAGCAGGGTGCAGATATTATTGGTAATAAGGTAAATATCAAAGTTGTAAAGAATAAGGTTGCTCCACCATTCAAGACATGTCAGGTTGAAATCAGATATGGTGAAGGTTTATCTCATGTTTCAGAGGTAATCGATATGGCTGTAGACAATGACATTATTCAGAAGAGTGGTGCATGGTTTGCTTATGAGGGTGAAAAGATTGGCCAGGGCAAGGAAAATGTTCGTAGCTTCTTATTAGATCATAAAGATATTCTTGATGAAATCGATGAAAAGCTTCGTCAGATTATCATGAATAATGGTACTGAAGAAGAAACTTTAGACTAAAAAGGAAAGAGTTATCTCTTTCTTTTTTTATCATTTTTTCATAATATACCTTAATAACGAGGTATAATTTGAAAAGTTTTCATAATATCACATCTTTTATGCTTGTTTGTGTGGAAAAATGTGTTTTTTATGCTAAAATATAAATGTTAAATTAGGAAATAATAGATGGAGGATTAATATGGAATATATTAAATACTACATCTTGGGTGGTTTAGTTGGCTTAGTGCTTGGTGTTATCGTTATGCAGATAATTACTAAGATGGGTTTAAACAAGAATAAACAGGAAGCAGAGTTAGTGATTGAAAAAGCTAACGTTGAAGCTGAAGCTGTTAAGCGTCAGGCTGTTTTAGATGGTAAAAATGCAGCATATGAGTTAAAGCTTAATGCTGAAAAGGAAATTAAGAAGCATCGTCAGGAAGTTACAGACTTAGAAAATAAGTTATTAAGACGTGAGGATAATATTGGTTTCCGCGAAGAAAAGCTATCTAATAAAGAAAAACAGTTAGATGATAAATTAAATGTTTTAGACAAAAAGTCTTCAGAATTAGACAAGATGAAAACAGAATTGCAGAATAAAATCGATATTCAGACTAGTGTTCTTGAAAAGGTCGCTAATTTAACAGTATCAGAAGCTAAGCAAGAACTATTCGATATCGTTAAGGTTTCAACTGCAAATGAAATGGCTGCTTATGTTAAGGAGCAGGAAGAAGAAGCAAAGACAAGGTCTGCTGATATTGCTAAAAACATTATTGGTCAGGCAATTCAGAGATATTCTCAAGAGGAAACAATTGATAGAACTGTTTCTGTTGTAGGATTACCATCTGAAGAAATGAAGGGTAGAATCATTGGTAGAGAAGGAAGAAATATCAGAGCTATTGAACAGGCTACTGGTGTCGACCTAATTATTGATGATACACCTGAAACAATTACAATTTCATGCTTCGATCCAATCAGAAGAGAAATAGCTCGTTTAACAATGGAGCATTTAATTAAGGATGGAAGAATTCAGCCAGGCAGAATTGAAGAGGTTGTTGCTAAGAAGACTGAAGAATTAAATCAGGTAATTCAGAAGGCTGGAGAAGAAGCTGTTTTCCAGTTAGGCTTAGGCAGAATTGATAGAGAAATGATTAGCTTAATCGGTAGATTAAGATTCCGTTATTCTTATGGTCAGAATGTTTTACAGCATTCATTAGAGGTCGCTCATTTAGCTGGTATGATGGCTGCAGAATTAGGCGTTAAGCAGTCATTAGCAAAGAGAGCTGGTCTATTACATGATATTGGTAAAGCAGTTGACTTTGAAATGGAAGGATCTCATGTTGAGTTAGGTGCAAAGCTAGCTAAGAAGCATGGTGAAAATGATACAGTAGTAAACGCTATTGAATCTCATCATGGCGATGTTGAACCAAAAACAATTATCGCTAATCTAGTTGCAGCAGCTGATACATTATCAGCAGCAAGACCTGGTGCAAGATATGAATCATTAGAAAACTACGTTAACCGTTTAGAAGATCTTGAAAAGATCGCAAATAGTTTTGATGGCATTGAAAAGAGCTACGCAATTCAGGCTGGTAGAGAAATCAGAGTTATGGTTCAGCCAGATAAGATTGACGATATTAACTGTTACAGACTTGCTAGAGAAATCAAGCATAAGATTGAGGATGAATTAACTTATCCTGGTCAGATTAAGGTTACTGTAATCAGAGAAACTCGTGCAAACGAGATTGCTAAATAATGCTTAGAGTACTATTTATTGGTGATATTGTAGGTAAACAAGGAAGAAACGCTTTAATAAAGCATCTTCCTTTTTTAAAAGAAAAATACAATTATGATATCTTAATTATCAATGGAGAAAATGCAGCGCATGGAAAAGGATTAACAGAAAAGATTTATAATCAATTTGTTAGCCTTGGTGTAGATTGTGTTACATTAGGAAATCATGCTTTCTCTAAGAAGATGATTTTTGATTTTATTGATAAATCAGATCGATTAATCAGACCTTACAATATGGAGCCAACAGAGATTGGTAGCTCTGTTAAAATTCTTGAATATCAAAACTATAAAATCGGTATATTTAATTTGTATGGAACAATCTTTATGGAGAATGCTACAACTGATCCATTTGAAGCATTTAACATTCTAAAAGAAAAGTATCCATGTGACATCAAAATTGTTGACTTACACGCCGAAGCAACCAGCGAGAAATATGCATTTATGCAATATTTTAAGGATGAGGTGCAGATGGTTGTAGGTACTCACACTCATATTCCAACAGCAGATGAGGATTTATTTAACAAATGTGCATTCATCTGTGATGTTGGAATGACAGGACCATATGATTCTGTATTAGGAAGAGATACAGAAGAGGTTTTGCAGAATCTTGTTTATAAGAACAAAACAAGATACACTATTTCAGAAAATGAAGCAGTATTAAACGCTGTTGTCGTTGATATTGATTGTGAAAATCAAAGAGCAGTATCTATTGAACGAGTTCAGATTCGTCCTGAAAAAAAGGCTTAATAGAACTACAAAAAATATCAATATTGAAAATCTTTTGAATTGTGTTTATAATAATGCATAGAAAAGGAGACTGATAATTATGCCAGTAACAGTAAATAAGGAATTATGTCTTGGCTGTGGAGCATGTGAAGGCCAGTGTCCAGCTGAAGCAATCAAAATTGGTGAAGATGGTTTAGCTGAATGCAACCCAGATGTTTGCGCAGATTGTTTAGCATGCGTTGATGTATGCCCAGTTGGAGCAATTAGTCAGGAATAATCTTATGCCAAGCCTAAAAGCTTGGCTTTTTGTAGGAAAAAAATATGAAGAAAAATATTGAATATAAATTGCCAAATGCTGCTGAGGCAAGAAAGAGAAGCGCGAGCTATAAGGCTCCAATTGTCAGAAATGCAGTTGAATTAACAGAAGAACAGAAAATTATTGGTAATGGTTTAACCTATAATATAATTACCTATGGTTGCCAAGCTAACGTAAGAGATGGTGAGGTATTAGCAGGTATTTTAGAATCTATGGGTTATACACATACTGACGATTTAAGTAATTCTGATATTACTTTATTAAATACATGTGCTATTAGAGAGAATGCTGAAAACAAGGTATTAGGTGAAATCGGATTCTTAACAAACTATAAAAGACAGAGACCAAATATGATCATTGGTTTATGTGGATGTATGGCACAAGAGGAAGAGCTTGCTAATAAGATTGTAGAAAAGTATCCAGTAGTTGAATTAATGTTTGGTACACATAATATTAATTCATTACCATCATTAATTGAAAACATCTATAAGAATAAGACAAGAAGTATTAATGTTGTATCTGATAAGGGTTCTATTTACGAAAATCTACCTAGCAGAAGACAATTCAAACATAAAGCATTTGTTAATATTATGGATGGCTGCGATAAGTTCTGTACTTATTGTATTGTTCCTTATACTAGAGGTCAGCAAAGAAGCCGTCTAATGGAAGATATTATAGCTGAATGTAAGGAATTATATGATTTAGGCTATAAGGAAATTACATTATTAGGACAGAATGTTAACGCCTATGGTAAGGATTTAGCTGATGATTATGCTTCATTTGCAAATCTGTTAGAGAAGGTTAGTGATATTGGAATTCCTAGAATCAGATTTACAACATCTCATCCTTGGGATTTCAATGATGATATGATTAATGTTATTGCTGAAAGAGAAAACATCATGCCATATGTTCATTTACCTTTACAGTCTGGAAATGACCAGATCTTAAAGCTAATGGGAAGAAGATATACACAACAGCAATATCTTGAACTATTTGATAAGATTGCTACAAAGGTAAAAAATGTGGCAATATCAACTGATATTATTGTTGGTTTCCCTAATGAAACAGAAGAGCAGTTCTTAGACACATTAAAGGTTGTAGAGCATTGTAAGTATGATAATGCTTATTCATTCATTTTCTCACCTAGAGAAGGAACTCCTGCTGCAAAAATGGAGGACAGCACAACTTTAGAGGAGAAGAAATCAAGATTACAAAGACTAAATGAACGCTTAGGTTATTATTCTAAATTAAATAACCAAAAGTACGAAGGTCAAATTGTAGAGGTATTAGTTGATGGTGTTTCAAAGACAGATGTAGAGATTATGTCAGGTTATACTCCACAGCAAAAACTAGTTAATTTTAAGAGTGCCAATGCAAAGATTGGTGATATAATTAAGGTAAAGATTACTCAGGGTATGAAGAACTCATTAAATGGTGTTCAAGTACAGGAAGAGGAGACAAATGGATAATACTAAGATTTTTGCTCTAGGTGGACTAGATGAGAACGGAAAAAACTGCTATTGTATCGAAATTGAAGATCAGCTTTATGTTGTTAATTGTGGATTGAAAAGACCTGAGGACGCTCAATATGGTGTTGAGTGTATTATTCCTGACTTCACTTACATTATTGAAAACAAAAAGAAATTGTGTGGTGTCATTATCACACATCTTCATGATGATTTAATGGACGCTTTACCTTTCTTACTAAAAGAATGTCCAACGGATGTTTATGCTCCTAGAGTATGTTGTATCTTTATCAATAGAATGCTGTTAAAGCACAAAATATATGGTATTAAGGTACACGAATTACCAAGATATGGCGAAATCTTTATCAAGGGTAGAAAGGTGACTACCTTTGGATTATCACATTCCACACCTGATGCTATCGGTGTAGCAATTAATAGTGATCATGGTTCAATCGTTATAGCAGAGCAATTTGTTGTTGACTTTGATATGGTAGAGCCATCTTATAGCTGTGATATTGGTGCTATTGCTGAAATTGGAAAAAAGGGTGTATTATGTGCACTTTTAGAAGCAAACTATGCTGATCATAGAGGATTTACTGCACCAAGGCATAGAATTTCTAGTATTATTCGTCCAATGTTTGAGGATGCACAAGGTAGAATTATTGTAACCTGCTATTCTCAAAATTATTTTAGAATTAAAGAAATTCTTACTTTAGCAAAAGAATTCAAAAAGAAGGTTTATATTTATGATGATTCATTTAGAGAAATCTTACAGATTTTTAGTGACAATGGTTACAGCAAGATTTCAACAAATTCCGAAATAGCTAAAAAGGATTTCAATAATGAAATGGATGATATTGTTATCTTAGTTACTGGTAATGGAGCTGCAACATTTAAAGCAATGCATAAGATTGCTATAAATGAAGATCCTACTATCGAACTAAGATCAACAGATACAGTTATTATTACTTCTCCTGTTGTTTCTGGTACAACTAAGGATGCCAGTGCAATGGAGAATGAACTATATAAGGATAA
>DCGH01000074.1:46882-47263 GCA_002315205.1 Erysipelotrichaceae bacterium UBA1783 | reverse complement strand
ATCCTTCAAATGAAGATTTAAAGATGCTTTTATATCTATTAAAGCCAACCTACTTCTTACCAGTTATGGGTGATTTCAGAAACTTTAATAATGCTGCAGGTATTGCAATGGAAGCTGGATTTACTCCTGATAAGATAATGATCTTAGATAATGGTCAGATTGCGACAATTACTGATGGAAAGCTAAAGAGCTGTTCTACCTTTGTTGAAAAGATTGGTGAACAGATGATAGGTTCAAAGGATAACAAGGACATTACTTCATTTGTATTAAAAGATAGAGAATTATTATCTACCGATGGTGTGATTGTTGTGGGTATTGCTGTAAATTACAATACTAAGGAAATCATCGGTGGTCCGGATATTCAATCACGTGGTGTTATCT
>DCGH01000074.1:45296-46836 GCA_002315205.1 Erysipelotrichaceae bacterium UBA1783 | reverse complement strand
ATTAAAAATATTGGTAAGCTAATTGTGGAAACAATTCAAAATAAGGTTGCTGAAGGCACTTATGAGAACATGGCTACCAGAATAGAATTAAGAGAGAGTATAAGCAGATATGTTTTAAGAGAAACTGGCAAGCGTCCAATGATTCTTCCAGCAATTATTGAAATTATTCTGCCATAAGGTGTTTAAATGGCAAAAACGAAAAGAAAAAAACATTATGGTGATGACTACGAATCGTTATTAAGATATCTATATGCAATCATCTTTATTGTAATTTCCATTATAGCTTTATTACATGAATATACTGGCTTTTTAGGTGGTTTATTATGTAGCTGTACAAGGTTTTTATTTGGTTACATCTGGTTTATTCCATTTATTGGATTAATCATTATTGGTATCTTACTAATTACGAATAAATCAATCACAATGAACAAGTATTTTATATCAGCAATAATTTTATTTATTGCTGGTTTAATTGCGTGTGCAATTCCAAGTGATACCACTGTCAAAGGCAATGAAATCTTTGATGCTTTTATGGTGGATGCAAAGGGTATTTATGCTGGTACAGCCACAGCAAAGGGTGGCTTAATCGGTACAATCTTGTATGCATTATTCTCAAGATTGGTTGATTTTGTTGGCACAATGATTATCTTAGCTGTATTAGTTATTATTGCTGTAAGTGTATTCCTTTCTGATGGTACTATTCAGAGCTTTGCTAATGTATTAAAAACAAAGAAAAAGAATAAGAAGGCAATTAAAACAAGTACTCAAAGAGCAAATAATCAAGCAAAAACAACAAATAAAAAGAACAGTAGCTTTATTGATATTGAAGAGAAAAAAGAAAGCAAATTCAGTTTCTTAAAGACAAAAGATAAAAACGAAAAGAATAATATCAATACGATTATTAAGGATTCTGATATATCTAAAGATCCTTTACCAGATAAAACAGCAAAAATAGAGAAGATTTCTCCTAAGGCTGTTAATAAGACTGTAGAGAAGGTTGAGAAAACAGCACCTATTACTACTGTTACTCCTTCACCAGCTACTCCAACAGCAGTAAATGGTATCTACAATGAAAAAAATTATCAGAAACCAAAGGTTATGCTATTAGATGCGATTGCATCACCTAAGAAGAATACCAACAGTAGAAATGCTGTGGATAAGTGGAACAGATTAGAAGAAATCCTAGAAAGCTTTGGTTTACCTTCAGAGCTACAGGCTTATAACATTGGTCCTTCTGTTACCCAATTTGAAATTGTTCCATTAGGTAGCTTTAATATTAAGAAATATTCTAGTATTGAAGAAAACATTAAAATGGAGCTAGAGGTTAAAGATTTAAGAATTGAAGCACCAATCCCTGGTAAAAGAGCTATTGGTATTGAAATTCCAAATGAAATAAGAGTTCCTGTTAAGCTAAAAGAGCTATTAACAGATTTACCAGATGAATATGTTGATCAGACATTATTAATGGCCTTAGGTAAGGATTTAAGCGGTAATAGAGTATATGGCAGAATTGATAAAATGCCACATTTATTAATTGCTG
>DCGH01000074.1:41651-45186 GCA_002315205.1 Erysipelotrichaceae bacterium UBA1783 | reverse complement strand
TTGACCCTAAGAAGGTTGAATTTACTCCATATGCTACAATTCCACATTTAGCATGTCCTATCATAAATGACACTTCAAAAGCCGCAGATGCTTTAAAGAAGCTAGTAACATTGATGGAGCAGCGTTATGATGCATTTGCTCATGTTGGATGCAGAAACATTTCTGAATTCAATGCAAAGGCACCAACAAAAATGTGCAGCTTTGTATGTATTATTGATGAGTTAGCTGACTTAATGACAACTCATGGTAAAGAGGTTGAACAATATATTGCCAGATTAGCAGCAATGGCAAGAGCAGCTGGTATTTATATGATTTTATCAACACAAAGACCTTCTACCGATGTTATTACTGGTACTATTAAAAACAACATTGCTTCAAGAATTGCTTTAAGTGTTGGTTCATCTATTGACTCTAGAACAATTATAGACAGAACTGGGGCTGAGAGCTTATTAGGCAATGGTGATATGCTATATATGCCTACTGGTATGAATTCCCCTTTAAGAGTTCAGGGTGTATATGTTACTGATGAAGAAGTACGTAAGGTAACTAAGTACTTTGAGGATTCTCACTATATTCCACAATACGAAGATATCTTCATTATTGATGAAGAAGCAGAGGATGGTGGAACAGGTACTGCAATGTGTGAAGATCCATTATATGCTGATATCAAAAAATGGGTTTGCACATTAAATACGATTAGTGCTTCTGGTTTACAGAGAAGATATGGCTTAGGTTTCCCAAGAGCTGCTAAGCTAATTGATGCCTTAGAGCAGGATGGTGTTATTTCTGGTTCTAATGGCTCTAAACCAAGAGATGTATTAGTCAAAGGTGAGATAGAACAATAAAGTGGACAATATCATTTAGATTTGTTAAATTAATAGAAGAGGTAAAAGCTATGTATAAACGTGTACTATTAAAATTGTCAGGTGAGGCACTATCTAGCGAAAGTGCAGTATTTGGCTCTGAGGTTTTAAAAGAGCTGGCAGCTGAATTAAAAAAGGTTGCTGATAGTGGTGTTCAGGTTGCCATCGTTGTTGGTGGCGGTAATATTATGAGAGGTAAGTTCGCTAAGGATATGGGCTTACCAAGAGTTGAAGCTGACCAGATGGGTATGCTTGGAACATTAATTAATGCTTTAGCAGTTAAGGGTGCTTGTGAGTTTGTAGGCCAAAAGGCAATTGTACAATCTTCATTTGATTGCCCTAAGATTTGTGAATTAGCAAATTATCGCAAGGCAATTGATGCTTTAGAGCAGGGTGCTATTGTTATTTATGGTGGTGGTACTGGTAATCCATACTTCTCAACTGATACAACTGCATCACTTAGAGCTTGTGAAATAGGCTGCGAGGCAATTTTAATGGCTAAAAACGGTGTTGATGGCGTATATAATGCAGATCCAAGAAAGGATCCAAATGCCGTTAAATACGATACATTAACTTATAGAGAAATGCTAGAAAAGAAGCTAGGTGTTATTGACCTAACTGCAGCTAGCATGAATGAAGAAAATGGCATTGATGCTGTTGTCTTCAATATGAACGATTTGGAAAATATCTCAAAGGTTTGCGCTGGCGAGAAATTAGGAACTGTTATCACAGTGAAATAACTTAACATTTATAGGAGGATTTTAAAATGTCACAGATTGATGATGTAAAAGCAAAAATGACTAAGGCTATTAGCGTATTCGAAAATGGTTTAGCTCAGATCAGAACTAGTGGTGCTAATCCAGCATTATTAGCAAACGTTTCAATTGATTACTATGGAATGGAAACTCCAATTAATCAGATTTGTTCAATTTCTGTAGTTGAAGGAAAGCAGTTATTAGTTAAGCCTTATGAAAACAGCATTCTAAAGACTGTAGAAAAGGCAATTTTCGCTGCAAATCTTGGATTAACTCCACAGAACGAAGGATCTTCTTTACGTATTAATGTACCACCTCTAACTGAGGAAAGAAGAAAAGAATATACAGGAAAGGTTAAGCTTATGACTGAAGAAGCTAAGGTTGCTGTAAGAAACTGCAGAAGAGATGCTAATGATTTAATCAAGAAGGATAAGAGCATCCCAGAGGATACTCAGAAGGATTTATTAGATAAGATTCAGAAGACTACAGACGAATTCACTAAGAAGGTAGATGAAATCGCTGCTAAGAAGAACAAGGAAATCATGACTATCTAATATGACAACACCTAAACATATCGCAATTATTATGGACGGTAATGGACGTTGGGCAAAGGAACAGGGAAAGCCTAGAACCTATGGACATTATGTTGGTACAGACAATGTCAGAAATATTGCGATTAAAGCAAATGAAATGGGTATTGAGGTATTAACCTTATATGCTTTTTCTACAGAAAACTGGAAAAGACCTATTGAAGAGGTCAATTATCTAATGAGCTTACCAGCCGTATTTATCGATAAGTTTTTAGCTGAACTAATGGAAAAAAACATTCGAATTGATACGATTGGTGATTTAGATGAGGTTCCAGAGGCAACAAGAAATGTTTTACTGAAGGCTAAAAAGCAGACAGAAAACAATACGGCAATGACTTTAGTTTTCGCTGTAAATTATGGTGGAAGAAGAGATATTGTTAATGCTGTTAATGATATCCTAAAAGAGAATAGTGGTGTCACAAAAATCAGCGAGCAAGATATTTGTGATCATATTTCTACAAGTAAATATCCTGAAGTTGATCTGATGATCAGAACTTCCTTAGATTATCGTTTATCAAACTTCTTATTATGGCAATTATCTTATGCTGAATTCTATTTTACAGATATTCATTGGCCAGCATTTACAGCAGAAGAATTTGAAAAAGCTGTAAATAGCTTTGGTAAAAGAGATAGAAGATTTGGAGGATTAGCATGAAGCAAAGAGTAATCACAGCAATTGTTTTAATTGCGATTTTTCTACCAGTATTAATTATTGGTGGCATTGCTTTTGATATTGCTGCATTCTTTTTCATGAGTGTAGCAAGCTATGAAATTTTAAATTTGTTCAAAAAAGACTGGTCTTTAGCTATGAAGCTACCAGTCTATTTCTTGTTTATTTTGGGCTGTGTTGTAGCATTATTTAATATGAACTACTACATTATTTTATGCTCAATTATGCTTGTTTATTTATTGTTCCTTGTTGTGCAGTTTGAACAGGTAAAGTTTGAACAGGTTGGTGTAGTTTATATGGTTTTCAATTTATTAGTTCTAACTATAGCATCAATTCATAATATGTATCAGATTTCTAATCTACTAGTCATTTATATGCTGGTTGGTACATTTATGACCGATACCTTTGCCTTATTCTGTGGTAAAGCTTTCGGTAAACATAAGCTGAACGAAAGAATCTCCCCAAAGAAAACGATTGAAGGTTCTATTGGTGGATATATTATTTCTGCAGTAATCTGCTTAATTTATGGATTTGTTCTATTAAATCATCTACCTGCAGGATTCATTATTGCCTCATCTCTATTATTACCATTCCTTGGTCAGATTGGTGATTTGGCATTTAGCGCTATTAAGCGTGTATTTAAAGTTAAGGATTATG
>DCGH01000074.1:40348-41635 GCA_002315205.1 Erysipelotrichaceae bacterium UBA1783 | reverse complement strand
ATTATGGAAACATTTTCCCTGGACATGGTGGTGTCCTAGATAGGATTGACTCAGTTACATTCAATGCAATGTTAATGTACTGTTTAATGATTATAATGTTATGATGAAAAAAAGAATCTTACTTTTAGGGGGGTCAGGTTCGGTAGGAAGTCAGGCTTTAGATGTTATTTTGCAGCATGAAGATCTATTCGATTTAGTAGGCTTATCTGTTGGAAAAAACATCTCATTTCTAAAAAAGTTTTTAAGTAATCACAGTATACAGTATTGCTGTGTTTCTAATGAAAATGACTGCAAAGAGCTACAGGAATTATTCCCAGAAACCATGTTTTTCTCTGGTGAGGAAAGCTTAAATAAACTGGCATCAATGGATAATTATGATGTTCTTTTTAATGCGTTACAGGGCTTCGTTGGTTTAATGCCAACAATTAATGCTATTAGTGCAAAGCATGATGTTGCCTGTGCTAACAAAGAGAGCTTAGTAGCAGCAGGAACTATTGTCATGGATTTAGCTAAAAAGAATGGTGTTACCATTATTCCAGTAGATTCAGAACATTCAGCAATCTTCCAGACTATGGAAGGCTACAACAAAAAGGATGTTGATAAGCTGATTATCACAGCTAGTGGTGGTGCATTTAAAAACAAAACAAGAGATGAAATCAGAAATGCAACATTAAAGGATGCCTTAAACCATCCTAGTTGGCATATGGGTGCTAAAATTACTGTGGATAGTGCCACAATGATGAATAAGGGCTTTGAGGTTATTGAAGCACATGTTCTATTTGATATTCCATATAGTCAGATTGATGTTTTATTACATCCAGAAAGCATTGTTCATTCATTAACTCAATTTAAAGACCATAGTGTATTAGCACAGCTTGGTGTTGCTGATATGCGTATGCCATGCCAATACGCTTTGACCTATCCTAAACGCTATGAAAATAGCTCAAAGGAATTAGGATTAGCTGAAATTGGTAGCTTAACCTTTAAGCATATGGATTATTCAAGATTTCCATTATTGGATTTAGCCTATGCAGTTGGTGTAATGGATGGTAATATGCCAGCAATTTTAAATGGTGCAAATGAAGCAGCTGTAAAGCTATTTATTGATGGTAAAATTAAATTCTTAGATATAGAGGCTTTAATTTTTGACACTGTTATTACAGCGAAAAATATGTATATTGCAAAGCCTACCTTACAGCAGATTATTGAGTCAAATGATTGGGCTGTTAAGCAGGTGGCGCTTTTAGCAAAGGAATTTTAGAATGACTTTTATATTTTTTATTTTAA
>DCGH01000074.1:27105-40296 GCA_002315205.1 Erysipelotrichaceae bacterium UBA1783 | reverse complement strand
GCAGGACATATGCTTGTCGCTAAGCTTTTTAATATTTATGTTAAAGAATATGCGATTGGCTTTGGTCCAAAATTATTTTCAAAAAAAGGTAAGGAAACAACCTATACCTTACGTTTAATCCCACTAGGTGGTTTTACTGCGATGGTAGAGCAGGAGGGCGCTGATCAGGATACAGTTGTTGTAGAGGATGAATTATTCGATAGCTATACTCCTGAGGATGAAAATGATCATCGTTATGCTATAAAAAAGAGTAGAACCTTTTATGGTGCTTCACCATTAAAGAGAATTGCAACCTTATTTGCTGGACCTTTCTTTAATCTATTAGCTGCTATAGCTATCTTTATTTCAATCTTTGTTTACAATGGTGGAATGTATGAGATTAAAGATTGCATTATAGCTGAGGTTGTTGAAAACTATCCTGCTGCACTTGCTGGAGTGCAGGCTAATGATAAGGTTATTGGCATCAGTTTTGATGATGGTGGCTATGCACAAATTGATAGCTATGTTGATTTTGATGTTGCAATCCAATTGCATAAGGGTGGCTACACATTACATCTGGATAGAAGTGGTGAAACTGTGGATGTTCATATTACCCCAAAGTTTATTGAAGAAGAAAACAGATATATGATTGGTGTTTCACTTATCGGTAATGTCAGCTGGAAGGAATTAAACTTTATGGAGTGCGTTGTTGAAGGTACTAAATATACCTTTGAGAATATTTCAGTAACTATTCAATCTGTAATTCAGCTAGTAACTGGAAAGCTTGATATGAATAATGTCTCTGGAACATTAGGCATGTATAGCTATACGGAAGAAGCACTAAGCTATGGATTTGTTACCTACCTTTCTTTAGTTGCTTCCATTTCTATTTCATTATCAATTATGAATTTAATTCCTGTACCAGTATTTGATGGTGGAAGAATTGTCATGACTGTGATTGAAATGATTATTGGAAAACGTTTAGATAAGAAATTTGAGAACACACTATTAACGATAGGAATGATTTTAATTCTATTACTATTTGTTGTTGTAACAATTAACGATATTTTAAAAATGATTGGATAAGAGTGTATTAAAATATGAATAACTTTAACAGATTTAAGCATACTTTTAAAAGAAGAAGAAAAAGCCTATTAGGCTTTCTTTTCTCTGATATCGGCTTAATAACAATTTCTTTACTGCTACAGTTATTCTTACTTTGGTCCGCCTATGCGAATTTCTTAAATAATATTTTTGAAATTTACTTATTTGTAATAGTAATTGAGGTTATTACAGTATTAAATATTCTTTCTTATGAAGAAAATTCTGATATAAAGACCACTTGGATTGTAGTTTGCTTTTTAATGCCTGTTTTAGGCTCTCTGCTATACTTTTATTCAAAGTATGATTTACTGAACTATAAATCAAAAAAACGCTTAGAACAGCGTTTTAGAGAGTCAGACAAGCATATCAAAGAAAATGAAGAAGCTTTGAATAAGGCAAAACAATATCCAGAGGTTCTTCGTCTACATAGCTATCTGAAAAATAATGGTTCTGTAGGTATCTATAGTAATTGTGAAACAATTTATTTCAAAAATGGTGAATCCATGTTTGTGGATATGCTACAGCAGCTTCAATTAGCAAAAAACTTTATATTTATGGAATACTTCATTATTGAAGAAGGAGTTCTATGGCAACAGATTTTAGATATTCTGGTAGAGAAGATTAAAGCAGGGGTTGAAGTAAAAATAGTTTATGATGGATCATGTGACTTTAAAAAACTGCCACGAAACTATTTTAAAAAACTAAATGATTTAGGTATTCAGACTGTAAAATTTGGAACCATTTATCCATTTATTTCTTTACAGTTTAATTATAGAGATCATAGAAAAATCACTGTAATTGATGGTAACGTTGCTTATGTAGGTGGTCTAAATATTGCTGATGAATATGCTAACATTATTCATCCATTTTCCTATTGGAAGGATACTGGATTACGAATTAAAGGCGAAGCAGTAAAATCATTTACTTTGATGTTTTTGCAGATGTTTAGCTATAAAAAGGAAACAATTGATTTATCCTATCTGTATGCTACACAAGAGGAAACAGGAGGGAATCAGGGCATGGTCATTCCATTTGCTGATGGACCAATAGATAGCTATCTGGTTGGTGAAACAGTCTATATGGATATCATTAATAGCGCCAATAATTATGTTTATCTGATGACACCATATTTGATTTTAGATTCCAATATGGAAAAGACATTAAAGCTGGCTGCTAGTAAGGGCGTTGATGTCAGAATTATTCTTCCAGGAGTTCCTGATAAAAAGGTTTTATATCTTTTAGCAATGAGCAGATGCAAACGCTTAATGGAAGCAGGTATTAAAGTTTATAGTTATCAGTATGGCTTTCTACATGCAAAGCAGATTATTTCAGATGATGTTAGAGCAGTTGTTGGAACCATCAACTTTGATTACCGTTCCTTATATCACAATTATGAATGTGGTACCTATTTATATGATACAGAATCCTTAGCTGATATCAAAAATGATTTTATTAATACAATTGGTAGCTCACATCTGATTAAAACTAATGAATTAGATTATCTTAACAAAACGAAATATCGATTAGCAATTGGTATTTTAAAGATTTTTGAACCATTGTTATAAAAAAGAACGTCAATTAATGACGTTCTTTTCGTTTCTTGTTAAAGACAATAATCATGTATATGATATAACCAATAATTGCACCTGTAGTATTTAAGATGACATCATCAATATCACCTGTTCCATATCTTGTAACAAATTGAATCAGCTCCACTAAGCTAATAGAAATTATAACAGTAAATATAAATAGTAGAAAATTTTCATGCTTAGGAAATAAATAGGGAATAAACATTCCTAAAGGGATGAAAATGACAATATTTCCAATCAGATTCTCAATTGCATAGAACAGATAGTATCGATTGTTCTTAATGAGATCAATCCATAAATTTATTACCTTAAAGGGTACAATATTGTAATCATAGTAATTCTGCTGATCACGTTCATAAAACATTAGCGTAAACAAAACCAGCAGATAAAATGAAAATAACAGGAAAGCGTAAACCTTTTTGTGCTTCATAAAAATTAAAATCCTTTCTAAAGCTTATTAAGAAAGGATTTTTACTTTTACTTTTCAGTTGTCTTAGAAGTCTGCTTTGCAGTTTTTTCTACAATCTCAGCCTGTGCTTTTTCAAGCGCTTGCTGCTTTTCTGCTTCTTCCTGTTCTAACACTCTATAAGCAACCTTACCAACTAATGTCTTTGGTAATTCATCTCTGAATTCAATCTCTCTAGGCATTGCATATTTAGCAATATGCTTTGAGCAATAATCTAAGATTTCCTGCTTAATAGACTCATCAGCAACAATTCCTGGCTTTAATACTACAAAGGCTTTTACCTTTTGCATTCTGTATGGATCCTTAACACCAATAGCACAAGAGTATTGTACCTTTGCATGACCATCGATAATATTTTCAATCTGAGATGGATAAACATTGTAGCCAGAAGTAATAATCATTCTCTTAATACGCTGTTTGAAATAAACATATCCTTCTTCATCCATATAGCCTAAATCACCTGTATGCAGGTATAGATTGCCATCTGCATGAATATGAAGAGTATTTCTTGTTTCTTCTTCATTGTTTAGATAGCCTAGCATGACTGAAGGACCAGCTAAACAGATTTCACCCTCACTACCAACTGGTAAGCTGTTATCTGTACCAGGTTCACAAATGATAAAAGTAGTATCAGGGAAAGGTATACCAATAGAACCTTTCTTATATTTTGTTTTAGGTGTTAAGCAGCAGGCAGTAACAGACTCAGTTGTTCCATAGCCTTCACAAACCTGAATAGTAGCACCATGTTCCTTTAGGAAGGTATCAACCTTAGCCTTTAACTCAATTGATAATGAATCACCACCAGAGTACATACCCTTTAAGAAACTTAAATCTGCCTTTTCCATACCAGGGGTTCTTAGCATTGCTTCAAAAAGAGTAGGAACACCAGCTATGAAATTAGGCTTTTCCTTCAATAGTGTTTTACCATAAGACTTCACTGTGAAATTAGGCAATAGCTTACATTCAATACCATGAGTTAAGCAGGTATGAATACCAATTCCTAAGCCAAATCCATGGAATAATGGCATTGCAGCCAGAATAGAGTCATTACGACTAATCTCAATATCCATTGCTTTCACTGACTGAATAGAGCAGGCATTAAAGTTTAAATCTGAAAGCATAATACCTTTATTAGTTCCAGTTGTTCCACCTGAATATAAAATGACTGCACAGCGATCAATAACAAATTGAATCTTTGGTAAAGGTAATGGATAATTCTTACCCATTTTAATAAATTCGTTCCAATCTAATGAATAAGCTTTATTTGGTAAATTAGAATATTTACTTTCGGCTTTAATTGCATAAATTGGTTTTAAATAAAATGGTAATTCTGTTGAAATATGAGCCATTAGAATAATAATCTGATGGTCACATTCGCTTCTTGCAGCTACAACCTTATCGTAGAACTGATCTAAGGTTAAGATAGCCTTAGAATTAGAGCAGTTTAAATAGAAGGTAATTTCGCTTTGCGCACTTAATGGGTGAATCATATTAGCAATCGCACCAATTCTGTTAATTGCATAGAAGGTATCAATTGCCTGTGGACAGTTTGGCATACAGATAGTTACTGCATCACCACTTCTAATTCCAATAGCTGTTAAAGCTTTTGCTGTAGTTTCAATTCTATTTATAAAGTTTTTGTAGTCTGTTTTTTTGCCCATAAATTCATAGGCAGTTCCGTCTGGATTTTTTTCAGCGGCTCTTTTTAACATTTGAAACATGGTTTCAGGATAGTATTCTACATCATGCTTCTTTTCAAAAAAACCGTTATATCTTTCTTCAAACATATAATTTTTTCCTCCGTACCTGTCCTATTATATCACAAATAAAAAATATAGGTATTTGATTATTTACTTCTTAATGAGTTTTTAATTATGGGTTTATTTATTAGTATTTTTTTAGTATAATTATTGGGTGAAACGAGGTTTTTATGTTTTTAAAGCGCATTATTTTACAGGGATTTAAATCTTTTGCTACAAAAACTGTCATTGATTTTGACAGTGATTTCACTGGAATTGTAGGTCCAAATGGATGTGGTAAAAGTAATATTATCGATGCAATAAAATGGGTATTAGGCGAAAAATCAGCTAAAAACATGCGTGGTAACAGTATGTCTGATGTTATCTTTGCTGGCTCTGAAGGCAAAAAAGGCGTCAACATGTGTGAGGTTACATTAGTATTTGACAATACAAATCATGTCTTAAATAGTGATTATACAGAGCTAGAGGTCACTAGAAAGCTATATAAAAAGGGTGATGCAACAGAAAGTGAATATATGATTAATAACACAATCTGTCGCTTAAGAGATATAGAGGAGCTAACATTAGATACTGGTCTAGGAAAGGATTCCTTATCAATTATTTCCCAAGGTAATATCCAGTCATTTGCTGAAGCTAAGCCATTAGATAGAAGAGGCTTGTTTGAAGAAGCAAGTGGCGTTGCTAAATATAAAAAGAGAAAAAATGAGTCATTAAACAAGCTTGCCAATACTCAAGGCAATATTGATCGTTTAAATGACGTTTTAGTTGAGCTTGAAAAGCAGGTTTCTCCATTAAAGAGACAGGCTTTAAAGGCACAGCAGTATTTAGAAAAAAAGAAGAGATTAACTGAAATTGAGGTTGCTGTTATTGTTAATGATATTGAAAACTATCTTAACGATTTAGAAACAATTGAACAGCAGCTATTTGACTATGAGTATAAGGAAACAACAACAAAGGCAAATATCACTATATTAGAGAATGCCAATGATGATTTAAAGATGGAGATCAATACGATAGATGGAGATGTTCATCGTTTACAATCCGATCTGTTTGCTGTAACGGATGAAATTACATTATTAGAAAAGCAAAAGGTTACTATTGAAGAAAAACGTAATTATATTATTCAAACTGGTACTACTGAAGCTAAAATTGCTGCAACTAAGCAGGCACTTGATGAAGCAGGCTTAGAGCTAGATAATCGTCTTGAAAGACAGCAGGCAATTGAAGCCGAAATTGAACTGATTGATCAGCAGATTGATAGCTACAATGATTCTATTTCATCAAATCGTACAAGATTAGGTATAGTTTCTAATAATTTCAATAACCTTTCAAGCCGTAAGCAGATGCTTGAAAATATGATTAAGACACCATTTGAAAAGGAAGCTGGTGTTAAATCTATTATCAGTAATAAGAATGTATTGCCTGGCATATATGATGCTGTAACCAATTTATTTAAGCCAGATGAAGGCTATCAGCAGATGGTTACAACAGCTTTAGGTGGAGCAATGTATCATATTGTTACTAAGGATGATGTCAGTGCAAAGCAGGCAATTCAATTTTTAAAGAAGAACAGAACTGGTACAGCTACCTTCTTACCAATTACTGTTTTAAAGCCAAGATATGTCAACAAAGACCATTTATTTGTTTGTGAAAATACAGAAGGATTCTTAGGCTTAGCAGCAGACTTTGTTGATTGTGAAGAAAAGTTTGATACTGTTGTTATGTCTTTATTAGGTAATGTTTTAGTTACTGATGATTTAGATCATGCAACAGCATTAGCTAAAAGATTAAATTATGGCTATAAGATTGTCACTGTTGATGGAGATGTTATCTACAAGGGTGGTACGATGGCTGGTGGTTATAACAAGACCATGGATTCACCATTAACATACCAAAAGCAGTTAAATGATGCTGAAAAGCGTTTAGCTGATTTAAATCTTGAAATGGATTCTTTAACTGCTGAATATAACAAAGCAACTAGAGAATTAGACAGCCAGCAGCAAAAGCGTGGATCATTAAGAGAGCAATTAGCTTCTATCAAAGAGGTTATCAATATTAAGCGTTCTAAATATGAAGGCTTAAAGGAAGAATATGACCGTATTAAACCGGATGATAATGATGAAACAAGCTCTTATGAGGATCAGCTAATTGTATCATTAAATAACGCTTATACACGTAAGGATGAAATCACTTCAACGATTCAGGCAAAGCGTGAAAGAAGAATTCAGGCAAACAACGAAATGCAGAGAAAATTCTCTCAATTACGCCAGGTTCGTGAAGAGCTAATGGATATTACAAGACAGACTGGTGCCTTAAATATCGATAAAGCAAAGACAATGGCTAATAGAGATAATATGCTGGAACGTTTAGCAAGAGATTATCAGTTAACCTATGAATATGCATCAAATCAGTCCTATGATGTTGATATCGATGCAGCTAGAGAAGAGGTTCCTCAGTTAAGAAGAGAAATCGCAGAATTAGGCAATGTCAATCTGGATGCACCTGCTGATTATGAAGAAGTAAATCAGAGATATGAATTTATGAATAGCCAGATTAACGAATTAATTGAATCAAGAGATAAGCTACTTGGTGCAATTAATGAGATGGATGAGGTTATGACAAAGCAGTTCACAGAAACATTTAATGCCATCAATGCTGCTTTACCTGAGGTATTTACCGTACTATTTGGTGGTGGCAAAGCAAAACTGATTTTAGAGGATCCAAATGATATTCTGAACACTGGTATTGATATCAATGTTCAGCCTCCTGGAAAGAATATTCAGAATATTCGTTTATTCTCAGGTGGAGAAAAATCATTAATTGCGATTTGTGTATTATTTGCTATATTAAAGGCAAGACCTGTTCCATTATGCATCTTTGATGAGGTCGAAGCAGCATTAGACCAGGGAAATGTCGACCGTTTTGCAAGATATATCCATAAATTCCAGTCAAATACACAGTTCTTAGTTATTACTCATAGACCTGGAACTATGACAGAATGTGATGTATTATATGGTATTACAATGCAGCAAAAGGGTATTTCTAATGTTTTAAAGGTAAAACTAAAGGATGCCTTAAATATTATTGATGAAGCGGAGGAGAAATAATGGGTTTATTTGGCAAGAAAAAAAAGGAATCTAGTATTTCTAATTACTTAGATGGATACAGTACACATAAATCATTAGCTGTAAAGATTACAGAGCTATTTGGTGGTTATTCAGCAAATAACGATGATATTTACGAAGAGCTATTAGCCCTATTAATTGGTGCTGATATTGGTGTTGAAGCTGCTGAAAAGATTATGGATGAGCTAAAAGAGAGAGTAAACGAAAAGTTTATGAGAAGCGCTGAAAGAATCACTGATGAGCTTTGTGACATTATTATCGAACGATATAAAGATAAAAATATTATCGATATAAAAGAACACACTAATAAGCTAATTATGATGGTAGGTGTCAATGGTGCAGGCAAAACAACAACAATTTCCAAGCTAATCAACCATTTTAAATCAGAAGGAAAAACAGTTGGCTTAATTGCTGCAGATACCTTTAGAGCAGGGGCAATTGACCAGCTTCAAAGATGGGCAGATCGTCTAAATGTTCATTGTGTTTCTGGTAAAGAGAATGCGGACCCAGCAAGCGTATTAGTAGATGGCTGTCGATATTATAAGGAAAATCCTGTTGATATCATTATTGCTGATACAGCAGGACGCTTACAGAACAAAACCAATCTGATGAAGGAATTAGAAAAGATGGTTAAGGTTACTAAGCGAGAGTTAGCAACAAATGACCTAGATATCTGGCTAACAATTGATGCAACTACTGGTCAGAATGGTTTATCACAGGCAGAAATGTTCATTGAATCAAGTAAGGTTACTGGTGTTGTTCTAACGAAAATGGATGGCACAAGTAAGGGTGGAATTGTTCTATCTATTAATGATAAGTACAATCTGCCAGTTGTCTTTATGACCTATGGTGAAAACATTGAAGCAATTTCTCAATTTACTATTGAGGATTATGCCAGAATGCTAATCAAGGGAAACTAATATGGATGATATGTTTAATAAGGTAAATGAGCTATTGCCATTTTACCTTCCATTATTATCACAAAGGCAAAAAGAAATATTACAGTTGTATTTCTATGAGGATTTATCATTAGCAGAGATTGCTGAAAATCTGGAAATTAGCCGTAATGCAGTTCATGATGCCATCAAAAAGGGAGAAAAAGCCCTTGAGGAATATGAAAGTTTACTTCACTTATACCAAAATTACAAAAAAAGAAGTAAACTATATGAGGAGTTATTAAAGCTGAACAACGTTCAGGTTGATAAAATAGTAGATGAATTAAACACATTGGAGGAAGAAGAATATGAGTAAAGTAATGGCAGTTAATGCTGGAAGTTCATCATTAAAGTTCAAGTTATTCGAAATGCCTTCTGAAACAGTACTAACAAGTGGTGTTGTTGAAAGAATCGGTATGGATGATGCAATTTTCACTATCAGAGTAAATGGTGAAAAGAAAACACAGGTTTTACCTATTCCTGATCATAAAAAGGGTGTAGATATGCTTTTAGAAGCTTTAGTTAAGTATGGCATCGTTAAGAGCATGGATGAAATTGAAGGCGTTGGTCACAGAGTTTTACATGGTGGCGAAAAGTATGCTGATTCTGCAGTATTAACTACTGAAGTTGCTCAGGATATCATTGATATGAAGGATTTAGGACCTTTACATATGATGGCTAACTACACAGGTTATAAGGCTTTCAAGGAAGCTTTACCTGAAAATGTAGGACACGTTGCTGTATATGATACATCTTTCCATTTATCAATGGCTAAGGAAACATACTTATATCCTTTCCCAATGGAATATTATGAACAGTATGGTGTAAGAAGATATGGCTTCCACGGTACATCTCATAAGTATATTGCTCAGACATATGCAGAAATCTGCGGTTGTCCTCATAAGAATATTATCTCTTGTCATTTAGGAAATGGTGCTTCTTTAGCTGCTATTTCACAGGGCAAGTGTGTTAATACTTCAATGGGTTTCACTCCATTAGCAGGTATTATGATGGGTGGTAGAACTGGTGATTTCGATCCATCTGTTATCCCTTACTTAATGGAAAAGACAGGCTTAAATGCTGCTCAGATCATCAATGTAGCAAATAAAAAGTCAGGGTTCTTAGGTGTTTCTGGTGTTTCAAGTGATGCTAGAGATATCCAGGCAGCAGTTGATGCTGGTAACGAAAGAGCAATCTTAGCTAGAAAGATGTATGCTCAGCGTGTTGCTGGTTATATCGGTTCTTACTATGTTCAGTTAGGCCATGTTGATGCTATTATCTTCACAGCTGGTTTAGGTGAAAATGATGGTAAGGTTAGAGCAGAAATCTGTGCTTTATTAGAAGAACCATTTGGCGTTAAGCTAGATGCTGAAGCTAATTCAAAGCGTGGCGAAAATATCAAGATTTCTTCAGCTGATTCTAAGATTGAAGTTTGGGTTGTTCCAACTGATGAAGAAGTAATGATTGCTAGAGATACTGTTAGATTATTAGGCTTATAAAAAATGAAAGACAGCGAAAGCTGTCTTTTTTTCTTGCCAAGTAAGATTTCCTAGTCATTTATTTTTTGATATAATAAAAAGAGAAGTTTGTATACGAGGTGTTTTATGGAATATGTTACAGCCTTACAGGTCAAGGAAATCATTGAGAAATATAATTCTATTGTATTATATCGTCATATCGATCCCGATTATGATGCTTATGGTTCAACCACTGGTTTAAAGCATTTAATATTAGATAATTATCCTGATAAAAAGGTTTATTTATATGGTATTCAAAAGCTAAGAAATCCTGGTTTTGTAGAGGATATGGATGATGTTAGTGAAGAAATCATTGAACAATCATTAACCATTTCTTTAGATACCTCAACTGCAGCTAGAAGTGATGATACCTCTTTCGCTAAAGGAGCTTGTACATTAAAAATAGACCATCATTTAGCCTCTGAAGAGTGCTGTGATTATGGATATGTTGATTCAAAAGCGGATTCAGCCTCTTTATTAGTAACAAGAATTGCTAAAGAGGTTGGCTGGAAATTCACTAAGGATTCAGCAAAGTTTTTATTTGCTGGAATCTTAACAGATACCTGCTCATTAACTATTGGTTCAGTAACTGCTGAAACATTTGCTGCATGTGCAACTTTAATCTCTACTGGAATTGATATTGTTGCCATCAACAGAGCTGTTTTTGATGTTGATACTAAAAGATACAATGCTGAGACCTATTTCCGTAATCAGATTACCTTTGTCGATGATTTAGGCTATTATTGTTCAACGCTTCAGCAAAGAAAGGATATGAACCTTTCAGAGCATGAACCAAAGCATTTTATTGATATATTAGCAAAGGTAAAAAATGTAGACAAATACGCTGCATTCTCACAATTAGATAATGGAAACTGGACTGCTTCCTTAAGAAGCCATGGTCCATCAGTGGTTCAGATTGCCAATAAATATGGTGGTGGCGGTCACCGACTTGCCTGTGGTATTCCTGAGATGACTGAAGAGGAAAAGGAAGAATGTATCCAGCTTTTAATTGAAGCAAAGGAGTAATCAATGGCTGTTTTATTCAACAATCAGAGCTGCTATTCTTTATTGGAAAGTAGCCTAAGGATTAATGATCTGATAAGTTTTGCTAAAGAGCATAACTATAAAGCAATAGGAATTTGTGAAAACAGAAACCTATTTTCAGTTATGCCTTTTTATCATGGCTGCTTAGCAAATCATATCAAGCCTATTGTTGGAATTAGAGCAGAGGTTGAAATTAACGAAAAAAAATATGCTTACTTAATTATTGCCAAAAACAATAATGGTTTTAAATCGTTAATTAAATTATCCAGCTATTTATGTTCTGAAAACAAATATTTACAGTTTAAACAGCTACAGAATGAAACAGAGGATTGCTATATCATTAATGATGCAGATGAAAGCTATATTTATAGCTCTATAGCTAACAATGATATTGAAGCAATCAGAAAGTATCTTTCCTTTGTTTTACAGAAATCAGACTGGTTTATTGGTATTGGTTCCAATTTAAATAAATATAATCGTTTTAATAACGAAAAGCTTTTAGAAATAGAACCAGCTATCACAAAAAAAATAATTGCAGTAGAAAATGCAAGATATGCAACAATTGAAGATTATGAAGCAACAAAAGCACTATTAGCAATAAAAGAAAACAAAACCTTAGATGACCATTCACTAGTATTAAGCTCACAAGCTTATTTAAAGCAGTATGATGAGCTAAAGGACCTTTATAGTGATTTTGCTTTAGCAAATACTGATAAGATTTGTGAAGATATTAATATCAGATTAGAGGATATTAAAACAGAGCTTCCGCAATATCAGATTAAAAATGATATCTCACCATCTAGCTATTTAAGTGAATTAGCTATGACTGGTTTAAAATATCGAAAAGGGAACAGAATTGCTAACACCTATATCAAACGATTAAATTATGAATTAGAAATAATTAATAAAATGGGCTTCCATAATTATTTTTTAATTATTTACGATATTATCAAAAACGCAAGAAAAAAAGGTATTTATATTGGTCCAGGAAGAGGAAGCGTCGTTGGTTCCTTAGTTTCTTATTGCTTAGGTATAACCCATGTCGATCCAATTGCGAATGGATTATTATTTGAACGTTTTTTAAATCCAGAAAGAATAACAATGCCCGATATTGATATTGATATTCCTGATAACAGAAGAGGCGAAGTAATCAATTATGTCAGGGAAAAATATGGTAAAGATTATGTAGCTAACATTATTGCTTTCGATAGCTTAAAAGCGAAGGCTGTCGTCAGAGATGTAGCAAAAATCTTAAAGCTTTCTGAAAGAGACCTTGAATTAATAACATCAAAGTTAGTTGATTCAAATACTTCATTAAAAGATGTTTATCAGAATAATTCATTATTCAGACAAACAGTTGAAGCAAATCCAGCAGTAACGCATTTATATGAAATCTCTATCAAGCTGGAAGGTTTACCAAAAAATACTACAATGCATGCTGCTGGTATCGTTTTATCTAAAAATCCATTAACTGATATTGTTCCTTTATATAAAAATAACGATATTTATATGACTCAATATACAAAAGATTACTTAGAAGAATCTGGTTTAATTAAATTTGACCTTCTAGGTGTTAGAAATTTAAATATCATTGACTATATTGCTAATTCAATCCAGCCAAAAATTGATGTTTTAAAGCTACCATTAGATGATAAAGCAACCTATGAGCTAT
>DCGH01000074.1:3616-27062 GCA_002315205.1 Erysipelotrichaceae bacterium UBA1783 | reverse complement strand
AGCCAAGAAAACCTTAGCTGATATCCATCCAGTTCAATTTGATGATATTGTTTTAGCTATGGCTTTAATCCGACCTGGTGCTAAAGGATCTATTCCAGAATTTTTGGAAAACAAAAAGCATCCAGAAAATATTCGCTATATCGATCCTTCCTTAAAGGATATTTTAGAGCCAACCTATGGCATTATTGTTTACCAGGAGCAGATTATGCAGTTAGCTGTAAAAGTCGCTGGATTCACCCTGGGAAAGGCTGATATTTTAAGAAAAGCAATCTCTAAGAAGAATTCTAATGAGATTTCAAAACTAAAGGATCAGTTTATTGAAGGTGGAATAAACAATGGCTATAAGGTAGAAATATTGGAAAAAATTTATGATAATATTTATCGATTTGGTGAATATGGATTTAATAAATCACATGCCATTGCTTATGCATTAATTGTTTATCAGCAAGCCTATTTGAAAGCAAATTATCCATTAAACTTCTATTGTGAGTCTTTAAACCTGATTACTGGTAATAGCTTAAAGGTTAATACCTTTATCAAGGAAATGGGATTAAAGGGTATTAAAATATTACCACCTGATATTAATCAGAGCTATGAATCATTTACAATTGAGAATACTTCTATTCGTTACCCATTATCTTCTATTAAGGATATTTCAAATACGACAGCCAAAAAGATTATTGAGGGTAGAAGCAGATTAGGAACTGTTGATAGCTTAATTGGTTATTATTACTTTGCCGATCAGCTGAAATTAACTGATAAAGAAGTTACTGCCTTAATTCGAAGTGGATGCTTAGATAGCCTAAATATTTCCAGAGCAACGTTAATTCAAAACGAATCCGTTGTAAAAGGCTTCTTACCTATTGGTATGATTGAAAAGGATGGCATTGAAGTGATTGATTATCATTCTCCTTATTTGCCAATTATTACAAAATATGTTGATAATAAGGATGATCTAATGAATGATGAATTTGAATATCTTGGATTATATTTAAATGGTCATCCAGCAAGCAAGTACAAAAAACAATTTGCTAATGCATTATTCTCATATCAGGTTACTAATCGTTTAGGTCAGATTGATTTTGTCGGAATGATTTCAACAATCAAGAAAATAACGACAAGAAAAAATGAATCAATGGCTTTTATCAGTATTAATGATGAATATGGTACTGTTGAGTTTGCTTTAATGCCGAAATTGTTTAATAACTATATTAATGAAATCAAGAAGAATGATATAGTATATGTTAAAGGTAAGAGAACTGATCGTAATTCAGTAATCATTAATTCCATTGAAAAACTAAAATAGGGGGGATATAGTTATGGCAAAAATACTTATTGTTGATGATGAGCAATATATCAGAGAGGTTATCTGTGAATATGCAGAAGCTTTAGACTATGAAACCTTTGAAGCGGAAAATGGACTGAAAGCCATTGAAATGGTTAAGAATACTTATTTCGATTGTATTGTTTTAGATATTATGATGCCAGTTTTAGATGGACAATCTGCTGCTAAGGAAATTAATGCCATTGCAGATACTCCTATTATTATGCTATCTGCAAGAAGTGAAGAAGAGGATAAGCTAAAGTCTTTTGAAAGTGGTGTCGTTGATTATGTTACCAAGCCTTTTTCTCCTAAAGAATTAATGGCAAGAATTAAGGTTTGTATTGCCAGAAGCAATGCTGGTAAAAAGTCAGCACAAACAAACAAGGCTATTAAAATTTATGGTATTTCCATCGATTTAGATGGTCATACTGTTACCGTTGATGGTAATGAAGTTCATCTGACAAACAAAGAATTTGATTTATTAGTTTACTTAATTAATAATGCGAATACTGTTGTCACCAGAGATATTCTTTTAGAAAAAATCTGGGGCTATGATTTTATTGGTGTGGATCGTACAGTTGATACACATATAAAAATGCTAAGAAAGAATCTTGGCATATATGGTAATAAGATTTTAACAATCAGAGGAGTAGGTTACAAATTTGAAAAGTAAAAGAGAGTTTTTTAACTCATTAAGATTCAAATCATGGAGTTATTTCGTGCTCTTTTCATTGAGCATTCTTTTACTATTGGAATTTTTCCAGATTATTCTGATTGAACCTTTTTATCACAATACATTAAGAAAAGAAATTAAAAGCTTAACTGAAAAGGTCGCAAATGTCTATTTCTCTGATGAGCAGGATGATGTAAAATCAGGCGCAGTTTATGCTTATGTTATTAACAACAATGCATGTGTTTTAATTTACGATACTGAAACCGGAAAGGCGAGCAGCTTTGATGCGATTGGTGATAGTGGCTGTGCTATTTATAACAATGGTATTATAAATGAGATGTTCATTGATGAATTAGCTGCTACAAATGAAAACTCACTTGTATTGACAGGTGAATATATTGAATTATCTAATCAGGAAGTAATGGTATATGGATTAAAAGTAAATACTGAGAAATCACAATACTATGTTTTTTCTAATATAACCTTACAATCTATGAATATTCTGTCAAAGACAATCCAGGGACAGTTCATTATTATTTCCGTTATCGTATTAGCATTAGCTTTAATCATCTCTTTAGTTTTCTCTGAGTTTTTAACAAAGCCAATTATTAACTTTAAAAACGAAGCTGCAAAGCTATCATATGGTGATTTCAATTTGAAGTTTGATAATATCGAAATTACTGAAATGAATCAATTGGGAGAAACATTACAAGCTGTTGCTGCTGATATTTCTAAATCAGAAGAATTCCAGAAGGAATTAATAGCCAATGTATCTCATGATTTAAAAACACCTTTAACAATGATTAAAGCATATAGCGAAATGATACGCGATATTTCTGGCGATAACAAAGAAAAGCGTGATAAGCATTTAAATATCATTCTTTCTGAAACTGATAATTTGAATAAGCTTGTTCAGGATATGCTAAATTTAAGTAAGCTACAGGCAAATGCGTTACATTTCAATATTGAACCATTTGATTTATCTAGTGTTATTAATGATTCAATAGAGCATTTTACCCCAATCGCTGAAGGAGAAAATGTTGAAATCATATCTGAAATTGACACTGAATTAGTTGCCTATGGCGATATTGACCGAATTACGGAAGTGGTATATAACTTTATCTCTAATGCTTTAAAGCATTATGGAAGTGATAACAAGATATTTGTTCGAGGCTATCTGAAGGATAAAGACACTATTAGAGTAGAGGTTCAGGATAACGGCACAGGTATTGATGAAAAGCTATTGCCTTATATCTGGGATCGTTATTTTAAAATTGATAAGAAATATCAGAGAAGTAAAACTGGAACAGGTTTAGGATTAGCAATCTGTAAAGCTATTTTGGAGGGACATCAGGCAAAATATGGTGTTATCAGCAAAATAAATGTTGGATCTACCTTCTTCTTTGAATTAAAAGCATATCGAATAGACGAGGTTTAAATTATGGTAAAAACAATATGTAGAGATCATTATTTATTATCATAAAAAGCGAATGAAGCAACAATTAATGATTTATCAGTTGGCAAGGATTTATTGGATACCTTAATTGCCAATGGAGATCGTTGTGTTGGTATGGCTGCCAATATGATTGGCGTTAATAAAGCGATTATTGCGATTAATGATAATGGCAAGTTTTATGTTATGTATAATCCAACAATCAAAAAAGCGACTGGATTATATCATACTAAGGAAGGCTGTCTTTCTTTAGATGGAGAAAGAGAAACAGACCGCTTTAGAAGCATCCAGATCAGATATCAGGATGAAACCTTTAAATGGAAAGAAAAAACATTTAAGGATTTCGCTGCTGAAATCATTCAGCATGAAATGGATCATCTTCAGGGAATATTAATATAATTAAGCTATCAAGTGTTTTAGAGCCTTCTAAGACACTTTTTTATATTTTATGAATTCTTAATCATATGATATAAAATCCTTATTAAACAGTAAAAAAAGAAGCATTATTGCTTCTTATAGTCATCCAGAAAAGAATGAATTTTACCATCCTTTTTATAAGATAATATTTTATCAAGATAAACATTATTAACTGAAGAGAAGATGTTCTTTTCAATCTGATCATCATCTTTCGCTAATTCAGCAATCAGCTCTTTGATTTTCTTTCTGGTTGATAGAATTTCTTCCTTTTTGACTCCTTCAGTTAAACGACAGGCACAATCAATAAATGTTAATTCGTTTGATTGTTTATAGCTGATAATGTCAGATTCTCTTATTAAATACATTGGACGAATCAGCTCTAAGCCATCATAGTTATCTGAATAAAGCTTTGGCAGCATTGTCTGAACACTACCTGCATATAGAATATTCATTAAAGTAGTTTCAATTACATCATCATAATGATGACCTAATGCAATTTTATTACATCCTTTTTTCTGAGCAATTCCATAAAGAGCACCCCGTCTCATTTTTGCACATAAAAAACAAGGTTTTTCATTATATAAAGACGTAATTTCAAAAATATCAGTATCAATAATTTCAGCTGGAATATTCATTTTTGCCAGGTTTTCTTTAATAATTTTAAGATTACGCTGGTTATATCCAGGGTTCATGACAATATATTCACAGCTATATGGAATAGTGGAAATTCTTTGATGCAGCTGAAAAAGCTTAGCCATAATCATAGAATCCTTGCCACCAGAGATACAGATACATATTTTATCGTTTTCTTCGATTAGCTGATAGGTACTGATTGCTTTGATAAACTTAGCCCAAATAGTATGCTTATAATCCGTTGTTAATGATGTTAAATCGTTATCAGTTTCCATTAATTAAAAAATCTTTCTAGCTTATTCATAAAGAATTGCATTAAAGGGGCATATATTAACATACCTATAACTGTACCTTCACGTACTGTCAAAGAGATACCGAAAATGAAACAAAGTAGTAATGAGACAATAATAGAGAATACATCAAACAGCTGTCTGATCTGAGCAAAGCTAAGCTTACAGATTCTGGTAATGGACATACAGAAAGCCTCTAAAGGGAAGGTAATAATATCTAATTTTGTTACACCACCTACTGAGAATGAGCTTAAGATGAAACCAGCTAACACAAGAAAAATTCTGAATAAATAAGAATGTACTTCAAATTTTAAAACATCATAATAAAAGAAGTTGATAATAACACCAAATACTAAAACAGGAAGAATCTGTAATAAATACAGTTTTTTGAAATCCTTTTTAAGAATCAGATATTCTCCAATAATACAAGATCCATTAACAATAATACCTACAGTACCAACCTTAATATTAGTGATAATTCCTAATGTATTACTTAATGAATCCCAGGCATCCATTCCTAATCCACCTTTTAAAACAACTGCACAGGCGAAGCCATTTAATGCAGCAAATAATAATGTATAAATAAACTTTTTTGTTGAAGACATAAAAGCAAACTCCTTTTAACTTCAAAATTATAATATAACATCAGTCAAAAATCTATTAAAAGGAAAGGATAAAGTGTAAAATGAAGTTTGAATTTTAGAAAGGGGATTGGAATATGCTAAAAAAGTTTATTGGTGATAAAGCATTTTATAAAATGGTTTTAGCTATTGCTATTCCTATTATTATACAGAATGCTATAACAAATATTGTTTCATTAGTCGATAATGTCATGGTTGGTAAAATAGGAACCCTACCAATGAGTGGTGTTTCTATTGCAAACCAGCTTTTAAATGTATATTTATTAGCAATGTTTGGAGGAATCAATGCAGCAAGTCTTTTTTTAGCACAATATGCTGGAAAAAAAGATGATCAGGGTATTAAGAACTGTTTTAATCTGAAAATATATATTTCTATTATTGTAAATGCTGTTTTTATCATTGTGTTTATTATTTTTGGAAAGAAATTAATAGGGAGCTTTTTGGATGAAAAAAATGCACTTGCTGACAATTTGCAGACTTTGGAGTATGGCTGGACATATTTAGTCATTTTACTATTTTCACTTTTTCCTTTTGGTTTTAAAGAAGCTTTATCCTCAACCTTAAGAGAATTAGGGGAAACCTTTGTTCCTATGATAGCAAGCAGCTGTGCAATCATTATTAATGTTTTTTTAAACTTTGTTTTAATATTTGGCTATTTAGGCTTTCCTGAATTAGGTATTGTTGGTGCAGCCGTTGCTACTGTAATAGCTAGAATCCTTGAATTTGGTTTAGTCTGGTTATTGGGATTTAAAAAGAAAAATGAAATCGTCTTCTTACAGCATCCATTTACTAATGTAATTATTGATTCACAATTAATTAAAAATGTTGTCTATAAAGGATCACCATTATTATGTAACGAAATTCTTTGGTCAGTATCACTTGCAGGAATAAGCCAATGTTATTCTACACGAGGACTGGATGCAGTTGCTGCAGTAACTATTATGAATACCTTAAATAATGTTTATTGTATTGTCTGCAATGCAATGGGGGTATCATTAGGTATTATTATTGGACAAATTTTAGGTACAGGTGATTGTGAAAAAGCCAAGCAATGGAACACACAGATTATTGCTTTCTCAGTATTCTTAAGTACGATACTTGGAACTATATTTTTCTTTGCCTCTCCATTCTTTTCAAATTTATATAATGTTTCAGATTTAATTAAAGATATGGCTACAGAGCTGTTGTTGATTACTGCAATTAAATTACCAATACAGGCTCTTTATATGTGCTGCTACTTTACATTGAGGTCTGGTGGAAAAACATTAATCACATTCTTTTTTGATAGCTTCTCATCCGCATTTATCTGTTGGCCAGTCGCTTTCTTTTTAGCAAAATATACTGGTTTAACTCTTGTACAAATGTATATAATTATCTGTCTAATAGATGTTGTGAAGGGTGGAATTGGCATTTGGCTAATTAAAAGTAATATTTGGGTTCAAAGCTTAGTAAATTAAAAAGCGATTTTTCAATCGCTTTTATTTATGATTTTTCAGGTTTTCAATTAACCATAAACCGGTTTCGGTGAAATCTTCTTCTTCAAAATCAGTTTGCTTATTGCACGTATATTTCAAAACTGCACAGCCTTCACCAGTTTTAGAGAAGTTCCACATTACATAAGAAATATTTGATTCTTCTAACAAATCTACCCATTTATTTGCCTCATCAATATCTCTTGGAACATTACCTGTCTGAGTAACAATACCATATTCAGAAATGAAAATTGGTAATCCTGCAGCAGCAGCTGTAGAAACTCTTTCACGGTAATTATCCTTATGTGAAGCAGCGTAGAAATGGAATGTATACATGATATTGTCATATTCCAATGGATTAGCTACAGGACCATCTAATTGTGATGACCATTCAGGAGTACCAATAAGAATAACGGAATCAGCATCATTAGCTCTAATAATAGGAATAATAATATCTGCATAATCTTTGATGCGTTGCCAATCAACACCATCATTTGGTTCATTACAGATCTCATAAATTACATTTGTATAGCTTGCATACTTTTTTGATATTTCATCAAAGAAGATTTTTGCATCTTCTAAATGAATAAATGGGTCACCATCATCTAATATATGCCAATCGATTATTGCGTACATATCCTGTTCTTTCGCTAGCTCTACGCCTTTACAAAGCAGCTCCATCGTACTTTCTTTATTATAATCAGAGCCAGTGCAGTAACCAAAGCTACCTGTTCCATGAGTGTATAATGCTAATCGAATGCAATTAATTCCCATTTCATGAGACATATATGTGTAGGTCTTTTCGTTTGTATGAATCTGTGAAATAGAAACACCTGGATTTGAAACGCCTCTTAGCATCACGGGATTTCCAGAGTGATCAGATAGAATACCATTCTTTACCTGAAGAGCACCACTAACTGAAGGACGATTTCTTCCATCAAAGGATTCTTTTTTTCCACATGCTGATAATGAAATTAAAATACAGCCTATAACCAACAAACAAATTATTATTCTTTTCATATTTGTATCCCCATCGTATCTAAATTCATTATATACAAACTTAAACGATTAAGGAAGATAAAAAAGGGTATAGTTAAGTATTTTATGCCTTAATAAATCATTTCAATTAAAAAATTTCATAAATAAGAATATAATAAATTTATAAAAAAGGAGAAGTTCAATGAAAGAAATCAATATTAATGATATTTGCAAATACTATGACCCATTAGCAATTCGCCCTCATCCTGCTATTACATTAGCCAGCGATGGAAAAAGAACCAATGGTTTAACTATTGGTTGGGGTTCAATCGGTATTTTATGGAGTAAACCAATGTTTACAGTCTATATTCATAAGCAGAGATATTCAAAAGAAATCTTTGATAAAGCTGAATATTTTGCTGTATGCTTCTTTGATGATAATTATAAGAATGAGCTAAAGTATTTTGGTTCGGTTTCAGGCAGGGATGAGGATAAGATGAAAAACTCTGGATTAACAGTTAACACATCTGATTTAGCACCTTATTTCGAAGAAAGCAAAATGGTAATTTTATGTAAAATGTCAGGAATTTCTGATTTTGATATTCATCATGTTGATCCAGGAGTACAGGATTGGTATGACAAAGATGGTGTTCATACACAATATAATGGAGTAATACAAAAGGTATTTGTTAAGGAATAAAAAAAGACAAGGATTAGCTTGATCCTTGTTTTCTTTTGCTTAAAATGTTAATGCAGTAAATTACAATATACATACCAACAACTTCTGGTACAACAAAGACTCCAATAATTAAGCTCATTAAACCTTTGAAGCTGGCATCTGCCATTGTTATGTCAATAATAAATAAAGTAATCGCCATTACTAATAATGCAGTATTTCCATAGTATAAAAAACGACCAGGGAACCTTATTTGCTGATATTCATCACCATCATACTTAGCTCTTGTCTTTTCCTTAATAAAGCCTAAGGAATAGCCAAATAAAATTACAAATGATAATAAAGTAATCATTGCAAATCTGACATCAACAAATAATGCAAGAAGGATTGTTGATACAGTAATTACTCCTGAAACAATTACAATAAATAAATCTCTTTTCATTAAAACTCCTATTTTGTGAACTGATAAATCGTGTTAACAAACTTATCAATGAATTGCTGTTTAAAAACATCTAAGGCAATCGTAACGGTTTTATTATCATCATTTAAAATTTGTTTGTTACCAATTAATCTTCCATAGCTTGTTTCATTTGTTTCTACAGTTAAATTACAACGGAACCAATTAGAAATAATGTCTGGATTCACACTTGCTTCAACTGCCAAAGGATCATGCATTGCACCACCGCCATTTGTTTCTTTGAATTCGTTAGAGTAGTAGTATGCTGCCATAGCATTAATTGAATTCATTTTACTGCTATTACAATTATTCCATAAGGTAATATCCTTTTCACGGATTAATGTCTGCCATGTTACATCAAGTGGAATAACTCTTAAGTTAATTTTTGAATCAAACACCTGTCTTGCTGCTTCTGCATCAGCAATAATATTTGCTTCAGCATACATGCTTGCATTGCCTCTGACCGTTAAAGCACCAGCCATTAATGTTATAGAGCCAACATTACTAATTGCTTTGTAATCTAATGCAATCGCTTCTGCTAAGTTGTTCATTGGTCCAACACATACAAGATTTAATTCTTTACCATATTTTCTAGCTGCTTCTACCATAAATTTAGAAGCACGAGTTGTTTCAGCAGCTCTTGTTGCAGGTTCTAATACGACATTGCCAACACCATTTCTTCCATGAACTCTAAATGAAACCTCTCTAGTTTCAAAAATATCCTCATGCAAAGAATGACTACATCCTGGATAAACTGGTATATGATCACATCCAACTAAATGTAAAACATCTAATGTATTTTTTGTTGCAACATCTAATGTAACATTACCATAGGTAGTAGTTACAGCTAATAAATCTATATCTGGATTACTACAGGCATAAATCAATGCTAAAGCATCATCAATACCTGTATCAACATCTAAAATCATTTTATGCATATCAAACACCTCGATTTCCTAAATATTATACAATAAAGAAAATAAAGAAAGAAATGATTTCAATATCTGTTTTCATTAAGACTTTATTAAGTTGATTCATAAATGAATTAATTTTACATTAGCAATTATGTTTGATAAAATTCATATTAGAGGTTTTTTTATGAAAAATATTATTTTAGAAGAGCTAACAGAAAACTATAAAGAACAGTTTATTGAAGATAACCAACGTTCTTTTAAATATGGTGCAATGGAAGAATTTGGTCTTAGAGATGACCATATGGAAGAGGATGGTGAAATTATCTCTAAAGAAACAATAGAACAGAGTATAAATAACGGTAAAGCTTATAGAATACTATTCAATGATGAATATGTTGGTGGTGTTATTATTTGTATTTGTGACAATGTTGGAGATTTGGAAATATTATTCATCAATCCAGAAGTTCATAGTAAAGGATTAGGATATGCAACATGGTGTACCATTGAGAAAATGTTCCCCGAAGTAGAAATCTGGGAAACCTGCACCCCTTATTTCGAAAAAAGAAATATTCATTTTTATGTGAATAAATGCGGCTTCCAGATTGTTGAATTCTATAATGAATTTCATAAGGAACCTAATAGTGAAGAGTATGATAGTAATGAAGGCCCAGATGAAATGTTTTTATTCAGGAAAGTAATGAAAAAATGCTAAAGGATAAGGATATCAGAGAACCACTATTCTATTTCTTAGAAGAAAGATTTGGGAAAATAAGAATCATCGAAGAAAAAACAATAGCAAAGAGTAGAGCAGATGCCTATATGATTACTGAGAATGCGCTTTATGGCATTGAAATTAAAAGTGATGCTGATACTTATGCCAGATTAAAAACGCAGATTAGAGATTATAATAAATTTTATGATTACAATTATGTATGTATTGGAAAATCACATTTAGCTCATATAAATGAGCATATCCCTGATTTCTGGGGAATTATCTCTGTTGAAGAGAAATCTGGAAAAATATTTTTTGAGATTATAAAAGAACCATTAATTAACAAGAAAATGAAATGGGATAAGAAACTATCTTTATTATGGCGTCCAGAGCTTGCTTACATTCAGCAAGTGAATCATATGCCCAAATATAAAGAGAAATCAAAAAAATTTGTTATCGATAAAATAGTAGAACGAATTGGTGATAGAATAGAGATTGAAGAAATAAAAGTTCAAATTTCTGAAGTATTATTTAATCGAGATTATACTTTAATTGCAGATGAAATAGAAAATTACAGAAGAGAGAACAGATAAACTTTTTTTATTTATTTTTGGGGGATAAACAATGAAATATGCATTAAAGGAAATCATCATCAATCCTGTTAGTCCTGTAAAACAATCCGGACATATACAGCAGGTAAATCCTATTAGCAAGGTTCATGATGATTTGATAGCTAGAATTTTTGCTTTAGAGGATGATAAGGAAATCATTATTCATTTCAGTTGTGACTTATTGAGTTTAAATTTTGATTATACAGAAGAAATGAATGAATATCTAAAGAATCATTTCACAAAAAAAGCTTCTATTGTTTTATCAACAACTCATACTCATTATGCAGGAGATACTGAAAATGATATATATAAAGAACAGCTGATTCGTCAATTCAAAAATGCCATTAATGAATTAGAATTTGTTGAAGGGGATTTGAGTTACACTTATCAATATGAATCATTTGAAGGTGTAGGAACCTCTAGAATAAGTAATCATAAAGCTTTAGTTCTATTATCTTTAATAAGAATTTATAATCAGAATAACGAAATTTTTGACATTATAAATTATAATTGTCATCCAACCATTCTTTCAGCAGTTGAAACAGATTTCTTCTCAAGCGAATATGTTGGTAATTCAATATCAAAACTAAATGCTCAAACAAATGTTTTCCATACTTTTATGCAAGGGGCAGCAGGAGATGTTTCTACAAGATTTACCAGAACTGGACAGCATTATGAAGATGTTGAAAATGCTAGTGTTATATTTGTAAACAAAATAAATGAAATGAAGAAAAAAGAACTTGTGAAATTACCTTTAAATAACATTCATTATACTTGTAAGGATATCCCAATCAGCTTTGATTTTACAGATGTAGATACATCTTTAATGCCTAATAATCTTTCTGCAAGAGAATTGGAAACAATTGGTTATGGTAAAATAATGAGACAGAGATTAATGAATGCTCCTGAAAAGCTTCAGAAATCAATGAGAATCTCACAGATAAAGCTAAATAATTTTAATATGATTTTTGCTCCAAATGAATTGTTCTCCTATTTTTTACAACAGGTTGATCATGAAAAGGCTATTTTAACCTGTTACAGTAATGGATATAGTCCATACATTTCACCATTAAATCAGACAATATATACTTACGAGACCTTTACTGATGTATTATCAAAGGATACAAAACAAAAGCTTGTTGACACATTAATTGAATATTCAAAATAAGAAAAGAGAAGAGAATTGCTGTTCAATTCTCTTTTTCATTCTTTTGGGTGATTTCAATAATAATAATAATGTATGATAAAAGTAGAGGTATATTGAGATAAAAATTATTATTAAAGTTTTATTAGTAGTTTTAATGATTTTTACACTATCAGCATGTGCAAAGGATCCAGTGGTTACTTTTGATAGTAATGGTGGCAGTAGTGTAAATAGTGCTGTTATTGAAAAGGGTGGTGTAGTCAATGCACCTGTTGCTCCAACAAAGGAAAATGCTATATTCAAGTGTTGGACATTAAATGGTGAAGAATATGATTTTAGTTCTCCTGTTACTAAAGATATGACTTTAGTTGCTAAATGGAATGATACTGTTTATGTTACATTCCGCTCAAATGGAACAGAAGAAAAGATTTCTGTAGAAGTTGGTACACCTGTTATTATGAAGGAACCAGCAGCTAAAGAAGGTTATGTATTTGATTATTGGGTAATTAAGGGAACTGAAGAGAAATATGATTTTACTAAACTATTGGATTCTGATGTTGAGCTTGAAGCAAAATACAGACAATCATTAATTTATCCTGAAAGCTTAGCATTTGAGATGTCTTCATATGATATTGATGCTGGAAGTATTGTTAATGTTAGACCAGTTATTTATCCTGTAAATGCTAATACAAATACTGGTGTTACTTATAAGAGTAGTTCACCATCTGTTGCGACAGTTGATGCTAATGGAAATGTTACTGGTATTAAAGGTGGTAAGGCAACGATCACAGCAACAACTGAAAACGGAAAAACTGCCACAACTGTTGTTTATGTAAATCAGATCGGATTTATTGTGTATTCAGAAGACTCTGGTATTTATGAAACTGATGTTTTCAAAGAAATGAATAATGGTGATACTATCTATATTGGTAGCGGTGATTTCTATACAGCATTTAAGTTTTATCAGACATCTTATGTAAAGGGTGAATTAGTAAAGACACAAATTGACAGATATAATGGTGTTGAAATGGAATATGCTGAAAACAATGCATTCGAAATGTATTGTGAATGGCAGGGTGGTGGAGATGCTGGCGTAATTCAAAGCGTTCTATGTGGTCCAAGCACTGATGTAGATTCATGGGTTGCAAAGCATGAAAATGATAATTTTGACTTCATTGTTACATTCACTTATAAAGGAATCAGCAAGAGTATCACAGTTCATTATCAGAGTAAATATATGTAAAATATAAAGTCCGGTAAAAAACTGGACTTTTCTTTATATGCATAAAAATATATAATGTTTATTAATAAATTTATAAAGAGACAAAGGAGAACACTATGGAAGAAATGTTTGAGTATCTAGTACCTTTAACAGGATTATTTAAAAAGAAAAGAAATCCAAAAGTAATTGAATCATATAAGAAGCTAGATGATTTTGATCAGGTCGTAGAGGATTTCTCAATCGCAAAATCATACAAAAATGACACTATCAGAATTGGTAAAAAATGTATTTTCAGAAAAGAAAAAATTACAATTTTCTATATTGAAGATATTGTTAAGGCAACATTTAGAATCATTGGTTCTGATCCAAGTGATGAATCTTCAATAATTATTCTTGTATTTAAGGATGGAAGTGAAGAGAAATTATATGAGACTCCATGTATTGATCCTGATAAAGTAACAAATGATATTTTCCCAGATTTAGAAAACCTTGGCATTAAAACAACATTTGTTATTACAAGATAAATAATTAAGTTATATAAACCTAAATAAGAAAGAATTAATCTGTTATTTAATTAATAAAGGCCTTCTAGAGAAGGTCTTTATATTTGCCATTTTTATCATTATATCTATATAAGATAAGTAATTGCAAACACTTCGCATAATCTATATTATGTTATTATTAGGAGCGCTTTTTTATAAAAAACAGGCTATAAATAGCCAATTCTAATCAATTTATCCATTTTAATCTGTATAATTACTCACTAAAAGAATTCTATAAAGACTTTATTCATGTAAACGCAATTGTTAATTACTATTCAACCATCGCTTTATTTTTCCAGCTTATAAAATAATTTAAAGCCATTTATTTTTAATTTAATAGGTATTTATACACTTTTAAAAAAATAAATTAATTCTACAGCTAAAAATTTTAACCAGATTTTCATTTATCTTTTTTTGATTGGATAATCGATCAATAAATTAAAAATAGAACATTTTTAGTTTTAGCTAATTTAACATTAAATTCATGTTGATTAAGTATTATTAATATTTAGATTAAATAGAATATTACATATAACAATATTTTTATTCATTTTTTAATTTAAATCAAATAAACAAATTTGTAACTTGTGAAAAAATCACAAATTGTTTTTATTATTAAATAATGTAATCAGATACATTATAAAACTAAAAATCGCTAACATTGTATACATAAAATCAGCCTGCTTAATTACTAAAAAAATAATTAATAATGGATATGTAATTAAACCGGCTAGAACTAATTTCTTCATAATAGATACTCCTCTACTCTACAAATGAAAATTTTTTCATTTTTTCACAAATTAACAGTTAGAATTCAGGATATTTAATCTCTATCTCAAATTTTTCCTGAATCAATTCCTTAGCTCTGGCAAAGTTATATTTACCTCCTAAAAAGTAATTTAAGAACGCCTGATCTGATTTAATACTATCAGCTAACTGATTATATGCCTCATCTTTTACTTTGCTATAAAGACTAGCTAAAGCTCCGTTTTCACCAAATGGAATTCCTTTTATAGATTCCATAATAATCTTATTTGCTTCTTCTGTCTGCAGTTCAACCATAGCAGAAAAGTTTGCTCCGTTATTTATTAGAACAGGAAATTTTACCTTCATGTTATTTACCACCTTTTTTAACATTATATCACACTACTCTTTTTTACAAAATCATTCATTCTTTGTATAAAAATCTATATTTTATTCTAAATTTTGATATAATGATAAATGACTTATTTTTTAAGTAAGAAGAGGAAGATTTTATGAAGAAGTTAGATAAGGGAATGACTATATTCCTAGCATTAACTCTTGCATTTGCATTAATTTTACCTACAGCAATAAAGGTTTCCAACCCTAATTATGTTTCAGGTGATTATGTTGCATTAGAAGATGCAAAGAATGGCACTTATACTGGATCTGCAAAAGGATTCGGTGGCATGGTTACCGCTGATGTAACAATTAAGGATGGAAAGATTGAATCTATAACAGTAGATGCACCAAATGAAACTGAAAATCTTGGTACAGTTGCTGCAGATAAAGTTCCAACAAGAGTTGTAAATGCTCAGTCTTTAGATGTTGAGTTAGTTGGTGGCGCAACTGTAACTTCAAATGCAGTTATTTCAGCAATTAATCAGGCATTAGGAAAAGCTAATGTTGATGGTTCTGCATTAATTAATAACAATAAGGGTGGATCAGTTGTTAAAACTGAAAAGACTCTTGAGGTTGATATCGTTGTCGTTGGTGCTGGTGGTGCTGGTATGACAGCAGCAATTACTGCTAAGCAGGACGGCAAAAATGTAATCATTTTAGAAAAAATGCCATATGTTGGTGGTAACACTACAAAGGCTACCGGTGGTATGAATGCTGCCGAAACTCATTATCAGTCTGAATTAGGTATTACTGATACAATTGAACAGTATGTTGAAGATACTATGGTTGGTGGTAAGAATATCAATGATAAAGAACTAGTTACTGTTATGGCTCAGCAATCAAGCTCAGCTATCGACTGGTTAGATTCTATTGGTGCTCCATTACCAAAGGTTTCTTTCTCTGGTGGTGCAACTAATGCTAGAATTCACTCTCCAGAAGATGGTTCAGGTGTAGGTGAATATTTAGTTAATTCATTCTCTAGAGTTTTAAGTGAATTAGATATTCCTGTTTATTTAGAAACAAAGGCTACTGAATTATGTGTTGATGCTGATGGTACAGTCATTGGTGTTATCGCTGAAAGTGAAGATACTATTTATACAATTAAAGCTACTGCTGTTGTTTTAGCTACTGGTGGTTATGGTGCTAATGAAGAAATGTATTGCTCTTATAGACCAGATTTAGCTGGTTCTGTTACAACAAATACACCTGCTGCTACTGGTGATGGAATTATTATGGCAGAGGTAGTTGATGCTGCTTTAAGAGATATGGATCAGATTCAGTTACATCCAACAGTAGAACAGGATACAAAGATTCTTATTACTGAAGGTGTCAGAGGCGATGGTGCTATCTTAGTTAATCAATCAGGTGTCAGATTCGTTAACGAGATGCTAACAAGAGATAAGGTTTCTGCTGCTGAGCTTGCACAGGAAGGCTCATATGCTTATGTTATTTTTGACCAGAATCTAAGAGATGGTTTAAAGGCAGTTGAAAAGTATGTTAAGAACAATATCGTTGTCCAGGCAGATACTATTGAAGAATTAGCTACATTAATTAATATTGATCCAGCAACTTTAAAGAACACTTTAGATACATGGAACAGCTATGTTGCTAATGGTTCAGATCCTGATTTCGGTAGAGATACTGGTATGGAAGCTAACTTAAGTGTTGGCCCTTACTATGCTATCAAGATTGCTCCAGGTATCCATCATACAATGGGTGGTATTGTTATCAATACAAATACTGAAGTTATTAATAATTCAGGCGAAATTGTAAAGGGCTTATTCGCTGCTGGCGAAGTTACTGGTGGTGTTCATGGTGGTAATAGATTAGGCGGAAATGCTGTTACTGATATTGTTGTATATGGACGCATTGCTGGTCAGAATGCTTCTAAATACGTAGATGAACATTAAAAACAGAAATTCAGTTATATTAATTACAATTTTATTATTTGCTACTATAGCTACTATTGGTTTTGTTTATTGGAACAAAGCTAATTCAACAAAGGTATTAATTACTATTGATGGTCAAAGATATGGTAAATACTCTTTAAATAAAAATCAGATCATTAATATTAGTAATAACGGGGATGTTAATGTAGTTGAAATCAAAGATCAGCAAGTAAGTGTAATATCAGCAAATTGCGACAATCAGGTTTGTGTAAATACCTATCCTATTTCCAAAGATTTTCCTAGCTTGATTGTATGCTTACCACATGGTGTAATTATTGAATTAATTGATTAAGAGGACTTCGGTCCTCTTTTTTTCGATAAAAAAAGAACCATAAAAGTTCCTTTCCTATATTTCTAAATCTGATATTTTATGATTTTCAGCATATTTAGATACTGCCATAAAGTTTTCATCATAACCATATTTACCTTGTGAAAACTCTAACCACATCTGTCCAAAAGTCTTTCCTTGAGCTAATTGCAAGGCAACTGTAGGGTTTTTATAGCTAATATTATCAATCTGTGCTTCTTCAGATAAATCAACTGTAGCTGTCTCAGAATACATCTTAGCCTGCAAATCACATTCTAGCTTATCACAGAAGAATGCAAATAATGATTCTTTACTTTCATGAGCATCAAACTCAATAATTAAATCATTTAAGTAATCTCTGTTTTCTAATACAGATAATCCCTTTTTGATTGCTTCATGACCCGCATCAAGCTTATCTTGAGCATCTACCTGGAATAAGGTCAAATCACCAATGATTGTTTCTTCTAACTCATGAATTGCAAGCATTAAGATAACCTTCTTTAAATCGATATCATAATGATATTCGGAGTGCATTGCAATCGCTAATTGTTGAACTGAATAGATCAGTTCAGCAACAGATTCAATACGATCTGCCTGAACATGCCAATCCTTCCAGCCAGTTCTAATCACATGCTTTAATTTATTACAAAGTACATAAAACTTTAATACATTCTCTTCTCTCATCTTTTTTACCTCAAAATGATTATATCATAGAAAAAGCACCAAAATGGTGCTTTCCGTTTTTTACTTTAATAAATCTAGTACTGATGCTCCATTTTCAGGCATCTTTACTTCAAAGTTATCAGCTATTGTTGCTGCAATATTAGCAAAAGTTTTAGCTGTTTTTAATTCGCCAGCATCCTCAAATCCAGAGCTATAAGCAATAAATGGTACCTGTTCTCTTGTATGGTCTGTACCAACCCAAGTAGGATCATTACCATGGTCTGCTGTAAGAATTAGTAGATCATCATCATTTAAGTGATCCATTAATGTTCCTAGGTATGTATCAAATGTGTCAATTCCCTTACCATAAGCAATTGGATCTCTTCTATGACCCCATAAAGCATCGAAGTCAACAAGGTTAACGAAGCATAAACCTGTGAAATCACTCTTAGCAATATCAATAGTCATAATCATATGCTCATCATTGCTTCCACCCTTAACGGCTTTTGTTACACCATGATTAGAGAAGATATCTTTAATCTTACCAACAGAAATGACATCATATCCAGCATCCTTTAGACTATCCATTGTTGTTTCAGCAAATGGTTCAACAGCAATATCATGTCTAGCTGCTGAGTCTCTAGCAAAGCTAGCAGCATCCTCACCAATAAATGGTCTGGCAATGATTCTTCCAACCTTCCATTCAGGCTTCATACAGATTTCTCTAGCAATATCACAGCATCTATATAATTCCTCTAAGCCAAAGTACTTTTCATGACAAGCAATCTGTAAAACTGAATCGGCTGAAGTATATACAATCATCTTACCAGTCTTAATATGCTCTTCACCTAATTCCTTTAGGATTTCAGTACCACTAGCTGAATAATTACCTAACCAACCATGTCCTGTTTTAGCTTCTAATTCATCCATTAGCTCTTTAGGGAATCCAGTATCAGTAAATGCGATAAATGGATCATTAACCTTTAATCCCATGATTTCCCAATGACCTGTCAAGGTATCTTTTCCTCTGCTTGCTTCTTGTAATACACCGTAATATGCAAGTGGTTTCTCTACTGGAGCAACGCCATTTAGCGGATGAAGATTGCTGATACCTAATTTTTGAAGATTAGGAATGTTCAGCTGATACTTTTCAGCAATATGACCAAATGTATCTGATCCAGCATCACCATATAAATGGGCATCTGGTTCAGCACCAATTCCTAATGAATCCATAACGATTAGGAATACTCTTTTAAATTTTTTCATAAATTATTCTCCTTCTTTTTTACTAGCTCTTGGAAGTTTGCTGTAAGCTTGCTTTAGCTGCTTACTCTGTACATGAGTATAAATTTGTGTTGTAGATATATCAGTGTGTCCTAATAATTCCTGAACACTTCTTAAATCAACATCACTATTTAATAAATGTGTTGCAAAAGAATGTCTAAAAGTATGTGGTGATATATTCTTTGTAATACCTAATTCTGTCTGCTTCTGTTTGCAGATATTATAGATATATTGTCTGGTTATTTTGTGACCAAACTCATTTACAAAGAAATAGGATAAAACCTTTTTATTTAGCCATTTCTTCCTGATGTTCTGATAGTAAAAATTTAATTGCTCACTGGTTGAATCATCTATTAAGACAATTCTTTCTTTATTTCCTTTACCAACAACTCTTATTGTTTTATGCACAATATTTACCTGTTTTGCTAAAAGATTACAAATCTCTGAAACACGCATACCGGTAACATAAATTGTTTTTAACAGCAGCATTTTTATCAATTCATCATCCTTTTCAATATCAAAGCTATCAATAATAGCCTCAATTTCTGTTTCAGATAGGAATGTTGGTAAATGATCTTTATTTGTTTTAACTGCTAAGCTGTTGACTGGATTACTTATATTATAGTTTAAAAAGACAAAATTGTGTAGATTTCTTACACTTGTAAGAATATGTGCAACAGAGCTTTTTGCTAATGTTGATAAGCAATCAGATAAGAAATCCTGAATATCAAGATTTTCTATTTCCTCAATATTCTCTATTTCATTGTCCATTAAAAACTGCTGATATTTTTTTAAGTCATTTGTATAAGAGGCAACTGTGGCTTTACTTTTATTTTCAATTACCTGAATCTGATAGATATAGCTATCAATGGCTTCATTAACTAGCATTTATTCTTCCTTTACTAAGCCTTGGGCTCTTTCAAATAATTCTTCTGCAGCTGTTAATGAGCTATCGGTTACTTTAGCATTCGATAAGATTGCTAATTGCTCAATTCTACCCTTTAAGGTTAATCGTTCAACCTTTGAATTTGTCATATCATCTGATTGCTTTTTTGAAATAAAATAATGTGAATTGCCACAGGCAGCTACAGATGGTAAATGTGTTACAGCAAATACCTGCATATCATTAGCAAGCTTTGCCATTTTAACTCCAATATTAAGCGAAACTGGGCCAGAGACACCTGTATCAATTTCATCAAATATAATAAACTTTGTGCCATTTAGTTTTGCAAAGATGGCTTTTAAACCAAGCATTAATCGAGACAGCTCACCACCGCTAGCAACCTTATTTAATGGGGCTAAGGCACTTCCAGCATTCATTGATACCATAAAGGTAACAGTATCAATACCTTTATTGGTAGCAGAAGTTTCCTCAAACTGAACCTCAAAACGCGCTTTCTCTAATGATAAATCCTTTAACTGCTGTAGAATTTCCTTCGCTAAGGCCTTTGCTTTAACTTTACGGTCACTACTGATTTCCTTAGCCAGCTTCAGATATTTTTCATAAGCTGCCTTTTTCTCTTTTTCTAGCTTTGAAAGAATGAATTCTCTATTAGAATAACCATCTAATTGTTCATTTAGGCTGTCCTTTAATTCGATTAATCCAGCTAAATCCTTTGAATATTTTCTTTTCATTTTCTGTAAAGCAAATAGTCTTGAATTCAACTCATCGATATCATCCTCATTTAATGAGCTATGCCCAACCTTATCTAAGATTGTTTCATAATCATCATTAATCTGATAATAAGCATTAACAATGCTTTCAACATTTTCTTTTATAGAATCAAAAGTTTCTAAATAGCCTGATAGCTTTGTAAACTGATATAAGTTATCCAGAATACCTCTTTCAAATAATTCTTTGACCTCTTCAATTGTTTTTTCGTTTTTCTCAATATATGCGTATTCCTTTAGCTTTTTAGAGATTTCATCATCTTCATTAACATTAACAATGTTTAAAGCATTAATTTCATCAAGCTGATATTTGATGATTTCTAATTGAGCTTCATTGTATTTAGTATTAACTAGCTCTTTATACTTTACTTCTAATTCATGATAAGTCTTGTATAAATCACTTAGCTGCATTAATGACTGCTGATTTTCACAATACTGATCCAATAATCTTAAATGATATTTGTCGTTTAAAAGATACTGATTATCATGCTGACAATGAATATCTACATATCCAGCTAAGCATTCTTTGATAAATGAAACTGTAGTTGAACGATGATTTAAGCGAGTTGTAGATTTACCATCCGTATTGATTTCTCTGGTTACGATAAATGCTTCATTATCAAAGCCAGCCTCTTCAAGCTTATTGGCTAAAGCCTCATCTACATCAAATTGGCCTTCAATAATCGCTTTTGAAGCATTTTTTCTGATCATAGAGGTATTTAGCTTATCACCAATCAAACAGCCAATACAATCGATAAAAATGGATTTACCAGCACCTGTTTCACCAGTAAAAACACTGAAGTCATCGTTGAAATCAATGTTAAGCTCATCTATTAAAATAAAGTCCTTAATGTATAGGTTATTTAGCATTGTATTACCTCTAAAGGATAATTTCCTTTACGTGATTCTCTTCATCCTTTTTGAAATATAAAAGATATTCTTTATTACCGTCTCCACCTTTAATTGGTGAAACAGCATAATTTATAAGTCCTAAATTCAATTGTTCTGCATATGTAATAGCATCATTAAACTTTTCTAAAACAATTTTATCATTGGTAACAATTCCCTGTCTATTCAGATATTGACTTCCTACCTCAAATTGTGGTTTAAACAGGATCATCGCTTCCTTATTGGAAGATAAAATGTCAGAGATTGCTTGAAAAAGCTTTGTACAGCTGATAAACGAAACATCCATAACAATCATATCAATTTCATCCTCGAAATCTTTTTTTGTCAAATTACGACAATTGATTCCTTCCTCAACCACTACCTTTGGATTATTTCTCAACGAGTTATCTAACTGATCATGGCCAACGTCATATGCATATACCTTTTTGGCATTAAACTGTAAGGCACAATCAGTAAATCCTCCAGTAGAAGCACCGATATCCAAAATTGTTTTATTTTCCAAAACAAGATTAAACTTTTCAATCGCTCCTAGTAGCTTTAAGCCACCACGAGATACAAAGCTATAATCCTGTTTTTTTATCGTAATTTCATCATTGTCACTTACTTCCATTCCAGCCTTAAAAGGTCTTCTGTTATTGACTAACACAATACCTTCTTTGATTGCTAGGGTTGCTTTAGATCTGGTTGTAAAGTAACCGTTTGAAACTAAGTAAACATCTAATCTCATTAAATTACCATTTTCTATCAATTAATCCAAAAATAAGCTTTTGGGTGTTTTCTGTATTGAAATCTAAGCCATCTAATAATTCTTTGATTTCATTAAAATATGAATTTACCTTTTCTTTTGCGGCCTCTATGCCAAGTAAGGTAATATAGGTTGTTTTATTGTTGTCTGTATCTGAGGTTGTTTTACCAATCTCTTCAAAGGTGCTTGTCACATCTAAAATGTCATCCTGAATCTGGAAGGCAATGCCAAGCTTTTTACCAACTTCATCAAACACTAAACGATATTGCTCTTTACCTGCAATTATTAATGCTGAAGTAAAAGGTATCGTTAATAATCTTCCTGTTTTAAGATTGTCCATTTCAATCAGTTCTTCTAAAGAAACTGAATTCTTTGTTTCAAATTCCTTATCTAATTGCTGACCTTTTATCATACCATTATGACCAGCTGCTACAGCAAGCTCGTAAACAAGCTTCGCTTTTACATCTGATGAATAATCACTATTGGTCAAATTCTCAAAAGCAAGAGTCAGTAATCCATCACCAGCTAAAATAGCCACCTCTTCATCAAAAGCCTTATGACATGTAGGCTTTCCTCTTCTGAAGTCATCATTATCAAAAGCAGGTAAATCATCATG
>DCGH01000074.1:3346-3524 GCA_002315205.1 Erysipelotrichaceae bacterium UBA1783 | reverse complement strand
AAATCCTTTAATAGCGTTAAAAGTAAAACCGGTCTTAGACGTTTACTTTTTGCCAACAAAGAATAATTCATTGCTTCATCTACTCTATAATTGTTTTCAATTAAGGTTGAAATGTATTGATCAAATAGCTGTTTCATAATAACCTCTTAAAATGGCAAGCTTTCATTATTATCAGTAG
>DCGH01000074.1:3083-3314 GCA_002315205.1 Erysipelotrichaceae bacterium UBA1783 | reverse complement strand
TTTGACAGCTCATTTAATTTGCTCTGAAAGCTATCTAATACACCTTTACAGAATTTTGATAATCTGATGCCTTCTTCATAAAGAGTTAAGCTTTCCTCTAATGTACATTCATTAGATTGAATCTGTTCAGTAATTGTTTCTAAACGAGCCATTGCTGTTTCAAATGTATATTCCTTATCCATTGTTTTTCTCCTTTGCTACAGGGGTAGCATGTAATGTTCCATCCTTTAA
>DCGH01000074.1:0-2972 GCA_002315205.1 Erysipelotrichaceae bacterium UBA1783 | reverse complement strand
GAAACACTATCAAGCAAAGCAATCTGCTTTTCAAAAGCATTGTCAGCCATTTTAAGGCGATTTAAGACATTTAATTCATTTTGATGATTAAGATTACTTATATATGAATTTTGCTCTCTTGCTTTATTTAAAGCAGTATTTTTAGCGCCTTTAAATTCTGCTATATTCTTAAGATACAATTTGCTACAGCTACTATATTTTTCTTTGATAGCTATCTGCAAATCAAGACAATAATGCTGAATCGTTGTATTAATATTTGTAGTTAATAAACCAGCGGAATCCTTAAAGCTAATTAAATTATTTGTATATCTATTCTGATAACACGCACTTTTTTTAATCATTTCATTTTCCAGCATATTATTTAACAGATCCAGCTTTCTTTGCTGGTGCTGAACAATCGTTGATTGTGTCTGTAGCTTTGTATAGAAATAATCTAAATTCTGCTGTTGCATTGATAGTCTTTGTTGCGTTATCTTCTTTAAAATAGCTAAAGACTGGTCAATTTTATTGATTACATCCATCTTATTTGGTGTAACTCTTTGAGCTGCAGCTGTTGGTGTTGCACATCTTTCATCTGCAACCAAATCTGCTATTGTTGTATCTATTTCATGGCCAATACCCGTAACAATTGGTGTTTTCATTTCAAAGATTGCTTTCGCAATACCTTCATCATTGAAGCACCATAAATCATCAACGGATCCGCCACCTCTTGCTAATATACAGACATCAGCATTTAAGCTATCAGCCTGCTTTAAAGCTTTTATAATACTTGTAGGAGCTTCTAATCCCTGTACTTGCGCTGGACAAACAATAATTTTACTATTTGGCCAACGATTACCTATAGTAATCTGAATATCTCTTAATGCCGCTGTATTTGCTCCTGTAACAACAGCAATTTTATTTGGATATTTAGGAATTGATTTCTTTCTGCTTACGTCAAAATAACCTAATGGTTGAAGCTTCTGACGCATCTTTTCAAACTGAATATAAAAATTACCAGCACCTGAAAGATCTATACTGGTAATAATTAATTGCATTTGACCTGATTTTTCATAAACGCTCATACTACCAGTTGCTGTTACCAAATCGCCATCCTTTGGCATAAAAGTACATTTAGCATTGCTATTTCTAAACATTGCACAGCTAATGACTGCACCACTATCCTTTAAAGTAAAATACCAATGGCCTGAAAAATTTGGCTTGAAATTGCCAATTTCACCTTCAACCTTAACATTTACCAGATAGGCATCATTAGCTAGCTTATTTTTGGTATAAGCAAGAAGCTGGGAAATACTCCAAACGCGTTTATTAATCATAGTGTATCTAAAACACCATTGATGAATTTTGGAGCATCATCATCACAATACTTCTTTGTGATTTCAATGGCTTCGTTAATAATAACAGCTTTGTCTGCTGATTTTGTCTGCATTTCATAGGCAGCTAATAATAGTATTGCCTGCTCAACATAACCTAATCTTTCAAATCTGTAAGCATTTAAATGTGGCTCAATTTTTTCAACTAGCTCATCTAAATTATTGATTACGCCAACAGTATTGTTAACGATAAAAGGAATAGAATCCTTTTCCTCCAAATCAATATTTTCTTCAAGAATTTCATCAACAGTCTTACCAGTCAATAAATACTGGTATAAACAATTAACGATTCTGATTCTCATTTCTCTTCTCTTCATAAATTCTCCTACTTTGTATAGAAGCTAACAATGTTAACGTTAACTACAATATTGTCAAAGTCTGTGTTATTTTTGATTGCTTCAGCAACCTTGTTCTGAACTTCAGTACTAATACTGTTTACATTAACACCTACCTGGCAAGCTAATCTCATATCAATTGTAATGTTATCCTTAACCTCACAATTAACACTCTTCTTTAAATTTGTTGAACGAACAACCTTTACACCTTTAATATCCTCAATTGCTAATTCAGCAATTGCTTCAAACACTTTAACAGAGATACCAATTAAACCATTAGTTTCTGCATTTTCTCTTTTTGCGACGATATATTGATTTGCCATAATGTCACCTCTTCATTACTTTTTATTTTACCATAGTAGGCTTAATAAATAAACCTAATTTGTTTTCCCTTACAATCTTTATAATCGATGTGATTATCCAACATTTGAAGATGCCATCCATCAATCATAATTTCATATTCACCAGATTCTGGTAATAAATTTTCTGATGTAACTACACCATTAGTAATACTAATGATTGGCTGATATTGATATCCTAATAGTTCATTAGCTAGCTTAATGTCACCTTTTTTAATGGTCTCTCTAATTAACGTTGAAGAAATTTTTTCATCATTATAGGTAAGAAAATCGACAACCTCTACCTTGAAATTTTTCTTCGTTGAATTGATTAGGGTTTCAACCTTTCCTTCACCACGATGACCAAAGCTATAATCAGGACCACATACTAAGGTATCTAAATCAAAATGATTTAAGAAAAATTCTATAAACTTATCTTTAGGTATTAATGCAACATCCTTTGTAAAAGGAATAGTTATAATCTCATCAATACCAAACTGATATAACAGCTCTTCCTTCTGTTTGTTATTGCAGATGGATTTTCTTTTTGGGTCCTTTCCATATACAGTGGCAGGGTCTGGATCAAAGGTAATAGCAGCAGTTAAAAACTTGTCTTTCGCTAGCTCCTTACATTTCTTTATTAATTGCTGATGTCCAGTATGAACACCATCAAAATTACCAATACATGCAATATATTTCATTACCAAAGTCCTCTTTTACTATAATAGTAACCATCATTCTCATCCAATTCATAAGCAGCAATTACTTCCTTTTCATGGGTAATCATTACTACCTTATCTGTAGTGTTAAATTTCATTCTTTTGCCTAAATAAGCCATAGTGGGATCATTTAAATTGATATATGTATAATCATCAAGCAGTTCATAATTACTGATAAGCTTAACTGTTTCAGGATTTAAAGCATCA
>DCGH01000077.1 GCA_002315205.1 Erysipelotrichaceae bacterium UBA1783 | reverse complement strand
CAACTTTTTCGGTTCACTTCAATTGATGCTTTTTTGTTGTCTTATTGCTGATATTCAAAGAAGTGATTTTCGTTTAATTCCTTTTTATATTTAGAGATATAATACTTTGCCATGTTCAGATTCTGCTCTGAATAGTTACCACATTCTTCAGGCTTAGCTCCTGGGATTTCACCTTCAAAGTGAATGATAAAATCGCACATATCGTTGACTAAACCCAAGATATCCTCACTCTTTAAATCACCAAACATAACAATGTAGCAGCCTGTACGACATCCCATAGGGCCAAAATAAACAATATCATTTTTACGATTGCAATTCCTTAAATAGGTTGCTCCTAAATGCTCAATGGTATGTAATGCTGGCTGATCAATCACTGGTTCATAGTTGGGTCTAGTGATGCGCATATCAAAGGTTGTGACAACAACATCGTTTTTTGAATCCCTTCTAGAAACATATAACCCCGGATAAAGGTTTAAATGATTTACTGTAAAGCTTGCGATTTTTTCCATCGTTTTTCTCCTATCCATATTTTTCTTTTAACAGCTGTAAAGCGGCTTGTGCTGCTAAAGCAGCATCATCTGTATAAATATCTGCACCAATTTCATCACAGAAGCTTTGTGATATTGGGGCGCCACCAATCATAATTTTTACCTGATCACGAATGCCTTTTTCCTTACATAGATTTACAACCTGGCGCATATTTTCCATAGTTGTAGTCAGTAATGCACTGCAGCAGATAATATCACAATGCTGCTGAATAGTAGTATTAATAAAGGTTTCACAGTCCACATCGGTTCCTAAATCAATCACCTCTATACCACTTGATTCCATCATGATTTTAACAAGATTTTTTCCAATGTCATGCATATCACCCTTGACGGTTCCTATACAAACCTTGCCTTTAGCCTGGCTTTCACTAGAAAGGTAAGGCTTTAAAATCTCCATAGCAGCGCTCATACATTTTGCTGCCATCAGCATTTCAGGAATAAAGGCTTTGTTTTCTGAAAAATCCTTGCCTAAGATATTCATACCTTGGATTAATCCTTCGTTCAAAATATCTAGGGGTTCGCACTTTTCATTTAATGCTTTTTTAGTATAGTCTAAAACCTTCTTTTTCTGACCGTTTCTTAATGCCTTAGAAAGCTGAGCAAGAGTAGTCGTTTCTTCTTTTATCTGTATAGAAGATTCTGTAACAGAGGCTGCTTCTTTGATAACTCTTCTGATGTTAGATTGCTGATAATATTTAGGGAAATGAGCAATATTATTATATTGATCAATTTCATCATCTATGATTGGATCTACATGCTTATATACAGTTCCAGGTAAACCATAGGTGATACAAGGGATGAAGTGTCCCAGTGGACAGCATTGCTGAAGTACATTAGAGACATGAATTCGAATTTCTTCCTCTGTTGCATCCTTACGGTCAATAACAGCACCAACACCACCCATTAATACCATATCACCATCAAGCTGCTCAAGCAGCTTTGGAATGTTGTTTTCTGGTAAAACACCTTGCCAGCAATCAATACCGATTTCAGCCATATCCTTAATAATAGGAGCACAATAGGAATCGGCATGATGAAGAATATAAACACCCTGTGATTTAATATAGCCATAGAATTTACGATAAGGCTCTTTAAAGAATTCACGCCATTGCTGCTCATTCATAAATAAAGAATCCTTAGATCCCCAGTCATCATGAGATAAAATCGCATCTGGATGAATATGTTCAATCAGCTGCTTTGCGTACTGAAGACGATATTCAAGGATATAATCAATCAGCTCATGCATTTCTTTAGGATGCTCATAAAGGTTAGTTAGGGTATCCTCAAAGCCCATCAGATAGTGACATTGCTCAAAAATACCGGTGCCCATTAAGCACATAGATAGCTTGTCACTATAGTGAATTGCTTCCTTCATATTTAACGCAATTGACCAGTCATTTTTGGCGGGAATAGAAATATCTGGTGCTTTCACTATGTCTTTCCAATGAGTAATATCCTTTAGAACCTTTGTTTCCTCTGTAATATAAGGCATTGGTCCAGGGGCACCCAATGGATATTGAATGGTTACTCCCCATTTATCCTTATAGACTGCTCCAGGAGCAAATCCTTCCATTAAATAGGCTGAGACAGGATCTCCCCAAACAAAAGAAAAAGCCTCATACTGCTTTAGTATTCTTTCTGGTTTTCCTTCTTTTTTACATAACTGTTTGAATATTTCCTTTGCTTGCATAAACATCACTCATTTTTCTTTTTATTCATTATAAATTATTCGTATTAATGGTAAAATACTTTTATGGTAAAAGTTCATATTATACAAGGAAATCAGCAACAGAATATTGAAACCAGCTGCAAAACTGTTTTGCAGCTTTTACAGCAGCAACAGATTGAGATTTCTGCCGTTTGCGGTGGTAATGGTACCTGTGGCAAATGTAAGGTCAATGTTGATGGCGTGATAGTTTCTTCCTGCAAAACAGATTGCAGAGATGGAATGACTATTTATTTGCCAGAAAAGGAAAGTATTGAAACGCCTTCTGATAGTGCAATTTCAGTAGCTATAGATTTAGGAACGACAACAATCGCTTTAGCTATTTATCAGGATGGACAAGCCCCAATAAATAGAACGATAAATAATCCTTTATCAAGCTTTGGCAGTGACGTAATTTCAAGAGTACAGCAGATTCAGAAGGATTCTAGTAGCTTATCTCTACAGCAATCAATTCTTTGTAAAAGGATTTATGAGACGATTTCTGGCTATGGAATTGCTAAAGAAATGGTTGTTGCTGGAAATACTATCATGCAGCATATATTTGCGGGAATATCACCTATTGATATTGCTGTATATCCATTTACTGCACCTACATTATTTAAAGAAAAAAGGAATTACGATTTACCATATTTTAAGGAGTGTAATGTCATCTTTTTACCATGTGTAGCAAGCTATGTCGGTGGGGATATTATTGCAGGATTATTGGATTGTCAAATGTATAAACAAAAAGGTAATACTTTGTTTATTGATATCGGAACTAATGGTGAAATCGTTTTAAAAAAGAATGAAAAGCTGATATGCTGCTCTGTTGCAGCTGGCCCTGCATTTGAAGGGGCACAATTGTCTTGTGGCAGTAATGATATTACAAAATGTATCACTCATTTCAGCTTTGCTGATGAACTAGTTTATGATAATGAAAAGGCAGTAGGTATTAGTGGTAGTGGTTATTTAGATTTATTAGCGCTGCTATTTCATTGTGGTATTTTAGAAGAAACAGGGCGTTTATTAGAAAAGGATGAAGTAGAAGACGGTTACAGGAAATATATGGATGAGGATGAAAATGGAAGCCCAATCTTTAGAATTAATGAAAGCTTATATATAGATAATAAGGATATCAGGAATTTACAGATGGCCATTAGTGCAACTAGCGCTGCCATTGCAACAATACTAACTGAAGCAAAAATGAATGCAGAGGATATTTCGAAGGTTTATATTTCTGGTAATTTTGGTCATAATTTATCAATGGATTCCATTATTGCGATAGGTTTAATTCCTAAAAGCTTTAAGGGTAAGGAAATATTATTAAAAAACAGCAGCCTTGAGGGTGCAATAAAGCTATTGGAAGAACAGCGTCTGTATTCTGATGCAGTTGAATTAAGTAATCATATTCAATATATTGAATTATCAAATAGTGCTTTATTTAAGGAAGCCTATTTAGAGCATATGTATTTTGTGGAGGATAAGGTATGGAACTACAATTCCCATTAGTGTTAGATGGTGCCACTGGTACTGAATTACAGAAAAGAGGATATTTAGGTGATGTCTGCGCTGAAAAGTGGGTTATTGAACATCCAGAAGTAATTCAGCAGATTCAGAGAAATTATATTGATGCAGGTAGTAATGTTATCTATGCTCCAACCTTTGGCGCAAATCGCATTAAGCTAGAAGAAAATGGTATTTTTAACCAGGTAGAGCAATACAATAAAAAGCTAGTTGAAATTTGTCGAGAAGGGGTTGGTAATGATGCACTTATTGCTGGTGATATAGCTCCTTTAGGAAAGTTTTTAGCTCCTTTAGGAGATATGAGCTTTGAGGAAATGTATGAGATATACCTTCAGCAGGTTTCAGCCTTAGAGGATGCGAATGTAGACTTGTTTGTCATTGAAACGATGATGAATGTTGCAGAAGCAAGAGCAGCGTTGTTAGCTGTAAAGGCTGTTAGTAAAAAACCGGTCATTGTTTCCTTTACAGCAACTGAAAATGGTAAAACTATTTCGGGTAGTGATATTGAAGCAGTATTAGAAACGCTGCAATCCATGGGCGTAGATGCTTTTGGTTTGAACTGTTCTGTAGGACCTGGACAGATGGTTCGCCAGATAGAAAAGCTATCTGGAATTACACAGATTCCATTGATTGCTAAACCAAATGCAGGCATGCCAATCATTGAAAATGGTAAGACTGTTTATCATTGCTTACCAAAGGAATATACAATGAATATGCAAAAGCTTGCTGATTTATTTGTAGTTGGCTTTGGTGGCTGTTGTGGGTCGAATGAAACACATATTCAAGCCATCAGTGAAAAAAGCAAGCAGCTTATCCTAAGCAAACCAGCAAAAAGGCAGGATAATAAGCTATATGTTTCAACTGAGAAGCAGTTGTTTATCTTAAATCAGGATATTTCTGCCTCTAAGGTTTATTTGTGTGATGAGAATCTTTATGAAAACATTCAGCAAAATAGAGAAGAGGTATTTGCTTTAAGAATTTCTAATGAGGAACAGCTAAAGGTGTTTGAGAATGAACAATACGCAATAGCTGTGCCATTAATTATAGAGTGTGATGATGAAAAGCTTTTGGAAAGAGCATTAAGAATGTATCAGGGTAAGTGTCTGTATCAGGGAAATATCAAAGAGGATACTTTAGAGAAGCTTCATCAGATGTATGGATTAGTCTACTAAAAACAATTGTTTCTATTGAGAAAATTGAATTAAAAAAAGGATGCTGAAATTTTATCAGTATCCTTTTTGTTGATTCGTTATTCAGTGATGATAGCTAATAGCTGATTGATTTCTGCTTCAGTCATTCCACCAGCAATAAGATAGTCCTTTGCATCCTGGGTGTAATCAGCTGCCTTTAAAACATCCAAATCCTCTGTTCCATGCAGGTAGCTTACAAAGGCATTAAAGTATAAATCAGCAATTGCTTCATACTTTTCATTTGTTCCATCCTTTGTAACCTTGTAATAGTTCTGGTAAGTGATCATATAATCTGTCAGCATTTCATCATAGCTGGCAGAAGCTAAAGCTTCAATTAGCATGCAGACAAATCCAGTTCTGTCTTTTCCTTCCATACAATGAATATAAGCTGGACCACCGCATTCAATAATCTTTTTCAATCCTTCAACTACTTTAGCCTGATATTGAGCAGATGTATATGCAGAGCCCATATCTAATAGAATCATTTTGTTATTCTGATATAAAGATAGCGTGTATTCTGATTTGAAGTCTTCTTTTTGAGTATAAGATGTAATATTTGTTTCAGAATCAGCTAAGTCAATAACTGTCTGAATTGATTTGCTCTTAAGTAAGCCGTCTGTATATGCAGCTCTTCCTCTACTGTTATCAACAGGAGAAGCACCACGATATAAAAAGTCGGTTTTTAAATTACCACCACTTAGAGCTCTAAAATTACAGAATTCCTCATCTGTTTTATAGTCTTTACGAATGAAGGAATAAATCTGACCTAGAGCAGATTGAATTGGCAAATATTTTCCAGCCTGATTTAAGGTGATTGTTACCTTATCTCCATCTGTTAAATCTTCTTTGTCCCAAATCTGAAGCATACCTTCACCTAAATTGTTATAGGTGATTGATAAATTGCTGCTACCAGGGTAGGCAACAATAACACCTTCTCCATTTTTAACATAATAACCATTGAAGTAAGGAACATCCTCTAAAACAACACCGTTTCCAAATTCAACATTGCAGCTATCACCTAATGTGAAACCAAGTGCTTCAAATTCCTCTTGTGAAAGGGCAACAACAGCTGCGCCAAATTTTGAGTCCTCAGTGATTGTGCTTTCAGCGATAACCTGTTTTGAATCACCTAGTTTGCTGTTGCTACATCCACAAAGAATGAAGCCGAATATCAGTAATAATGCGATAATAATTCTGTTTTTCATAATTTTCTCCATCAGTAAATATCTATTCCTCAGCCGTTAATAATGACTTTAAATAATCTAGTTCTTCTTTTGTCGTTTTCACGCCATTAACATCATTTAAGAAATAAATGCCTAATGCATACATTTCTTCTTTTAAAACACAAATAGAAACATCTAAAGGATAACCCTGATGTTCTCTAATGAATTCCAGGCAGGTCTTCAAACACATTCTCCAAGCCATATCTACTGGATATCCTTTATTTCCTGTTGCAAGTAGTGGGAAACCAATAGAATGATAATTGTTATCTACGACATACTGTAAGC
>DCGH01000017.1:2414-12060 GCA_002315205.1 Erysipelotrichaceae bacterium UBA1783 | reverse complement strand
TTCTTTAACAGCATCTGGTGCTACGGGTATTATTTATAGCGTTATGGCGATTTTACAGGCCTTCGGCTTTATGTTTGGCCATGGAGCAGGCAGTAATATTTCAAGACAGCTTGGGGCAAAAAAAGTTGAAAAGGCAAAAGCCTATGCTTCTACTGGCTTCTTCTTTGCGCTAGGGGTTGGTGCTATTGTTATGATTTTAGGTATTTTATACCTGGAACCATTAATGTATTTATTAGGTAGCACAGATTCTATTTTGTCTGAAGCAAAAACATATGCGCTTTTCATTTTAATTGCTGGTCCAGGCTTTACAACCAGCTGTGTTTTAAACAACATTTTAAGATATGAGGGTAAGGCAAATTATGCCATGGTTGGTTTAACTGCTGGCGGTATTATTAATATGGTTGTTGACCCAATTCTAATCTTTGGATTAAAGCTTGGTATTGCAGGTGCGGGTATGTCAACAACGATTTCTCAATACATCAGTACCTTCATTCTGCTGTTACCATTTTTACAGGATAAAACAGTAACAAAGATTCATATTAAATATGTCACATTAGAATTTGCGGATGTTTCAAATATTGTTGTAACGGGCTTACCAAGCTTCTTCAGACAGGGACTTAACAGCTTGTCATCTTCTATTTTAAATATCCAGGCCAAGCCATATGGAGATGAAGCTATTGCTGCAATGAGTGTTGTTTCAAGATGTGCAAATCTATTGTATTCAACGGCTTTAGGCTTAGGTCAGGGATTCCAGCCAGTTGCAGCATTTAACTATGGTTCTAAAGATTATAAACGAGTAAAGCAGGCATTCAAGTTTACAGTTGGCTTGGGAACAGCTATTTTAGGAAGCTTGTGTGTTATCAGCTTTATCAAAGCAGAGTTTGTAATCAGCTTATTTAGAGATGATTTAAAGGTAATAGAAATAGGCTCAGCAGCCTTCAGATATTTCTGCTTAACCTTATTTACTTTGCCATTTACATCTGTGAGCAGCATGCTATTCCAATCTACGGGAGAAAAGTTTTTGGCGGTATTTATTGCGACAGTACAGAGTGGATTGATTTATGTTCCATTATTACTGATTTTGCCAAAGATGATTGGATTAACAGGTATAGAAATGGCTCAGCCTTTAGCATATCTTGGCGCATTTATTATTGCTGTTCCATTAGTTGTTGCATTCTTTAGAAATATGGAATGTAAAATCGATTAAAAATTATGTTATAAAGTTTCAAGGGTGTTTCTAGCACCCTTTTTTTGTTTGGGTGTATAATTGTTCGTGTTAAAAGGAAAAGGAGCTTTATGTTAGAAAACAGAAATCTGGTAAAAAACAGCTTGAATCTACAGAAAATGAATGCAACTATGAAAAAGCCGCTTCGTTACTTTTTTACCAAAGATGAGAGGATTATTTTGTTAGGCCAATATCAGAATGAGATGGTTTACTGGTTTTCTATTGGCTCTGTTTTTTATGCGCAATTAGATGAATTAGTGAGTGAAGCTTTTGAAGCTGACTGTAAAGAGATGGTTTCTTTGCAACAGGTTTTATCAGAGACTGGATACAGCTTTCAAGATCTGTTATATACCTACAGTGATGTGATAAAAGAAAAAATGGAAGCATATCATCTGTTAGAAGAATATAAAGGATTAAAAGAAAAAGCGAATCAGGTAGATATTGAAACCCAGAGAAGGCTATACGATTATTTAATCAGATCATTTAATCGTAGTGGTGATCCTGCATCAGATTTGAATAGCTTTAAGCTCATTATTCAGCAGGTAAAAGAGATGAAGTACATCCTTTTAACAGATGATGAAACGTTACGATTAACCTTTGTGGAATTAAAAAAGAGCTGCAATGAGTTATTGGAAGCATATAGAAAGAATATAAGGAGGTAGGCCGTATGCAGTTTTTAATTTTAGCAATTTTATCCAGTACACTAATTTCCTTAGCTATGAAGCTAGCAGATAGATATATAACAAATACAATGGTTATGTTTCTAACCAATTATTGTATCTGTTCATGCATTTCATTATTTTATTTAGTAACATCGGATGCTTTTTCTGCAGGTATTGTGACAAAGGGATTATCCTTTGCGGCCGTATTTGGTGCATTTAATGGTGTGTTCTACCTATTGAGCCTAATTATGTATAAAAAGAGTATCAATGAAAATGGTATGGTTATTACCGCTATATTTATGAAGCTGGGTGTTCTGATTCCAACAATTATGGCGGTGGTTGTATTTAAGGAGTCTATCTCAATTCAACAGATTATTGGTATCGCTGTTGCCATTTTTGCCAGCATGTATATTAATTCCGGTAATTCAGATTCTAAGGATGATACTGGTCATATTTCCGTTTTACTATTGGTAGCGATTATTGTGATTAATGGTTTTATTGACTCTGCAAGTAATATTTATGATAAGGTAGGCGTTAGAGATTTAAAGGATGTATTTTTACTGTTTACCTTCTTTACTGCCTTTGTCGTCAGTTCAACAATTGCGATAAAAAATAAAAAGGGTGTCAGCAAATATGATGTTTTATTCGGCATTCTAGTTGGTATTCCTAATTACTTCTCAACAAGATTTATGCTGCTTGCTTTAGCAACTGTTCCTGCAGTTATTGCTTATCCGGTATATAATGTAAGTACCATTATTACCGTAAGTGCAATTGGCTGGGTTGTATTCAAGGAAAAGCTGAGCTATAGAAGAGTGATTGGTATTGCTTTAATCCTGCTTGCTTTAGCATTAATTAATGGTTGGTTTTAAAGGAGAGGCATTATGATTAATATTGCTGTATTAGGATGTGGAAAAATCTGTCATCGTTTTATTAAGGGATTATCCTTTAGTAAAAAGGGCAGATTATATGGATTTGCTTCAAGAGACAAGGAAAAAGCAAAGCAATACGCTGAAATGTATCATGTTGATTTCTATGGCAATTATAAGGATGCATTTGAAAATAAGGAAATTGATGCTGTTTACATTTCAACAATTAATACTGCGCATTACAATCTGATTGTGGAAGCACTAAAAGCCAAAAAGCATGTTATGTGTGAAAAGCCAATGGTTGAAACAGAAGAAAAATATCGGACGCTTTTCAAGATTGCTGAAGAAAATGGAGTTCTTCTTATGGAAGCAATCAAAGGGGTGTTTTTACCAATTAACATTGAAATCAAGGGAATCTTAGAAAGAAAAGAGCTAGGAGAAGTAAAGTATGTACATGCCAGCTATGTTCATAATGGCCAATATCCTGCTGATCATTGGGTGCTAGATAAAGAAACTGGTGGATGTTTACAGGATGTAGGCTCTTACCCAGCAAGTGTTGTTACCTATATTTTAGGAAAGAAGCCTGTGAAGGTAGAAAAGAAGATTGACTATTATTATGATGTTGCTGGTTTTGCAGAAGTAATTGTTGATTACCAGGATGGTATTAAAGCAGAGCTGGTAAGCTCTATTACCTCAGTAGGACCAAATTACTTAGAGGTTTGCTGCAGCAATGGTTATATCAGAGCTTTAAACTATTGGAAGGGTAATAGCTATGAAATCTATCAGGGTGTTGGTAAGGATCTTGAAGCAAAGGTTGTTACAACAGAAGATTTCAAGACAGATTTCTATTATGAAGCAGAGCATTTTATTGATTGTATTCTTTCTGGAAAGAAGCAATCTGAGGTTGTTTCATTAGAATTTTTATTAGATTTATTAAAGCTGACAGACAAAGAAAATCATTAGGAGAAAAGGTGAACTTTTCTCTTTTATTTTGGTGTCAAAAGTTGATACTAAAGTGATATTGTCAATAAATTAACAAGTTAGTAAAATGATAGTGTAAGTAAACAAAAGGAGAGTAAAAAGTTTATGACAAGTTTATTTGAACCTATTAAAATTGGCAATCTTGAATTAAAGAACAGATTCATGATGGCACCAATGGAAAACGGTATGGCTGCTTTAGGTAGCGGTGATGTAACAGATCGTATCATCAATTTCTTTGTTGAAAGAGCAAAGAATGGTGTTGCATTAATTATGCCTGGCTCAATCGGTGTTTCACCAGAGGGTAGAGGTTTACCAACTCAGCTTTCTATGTGGGAAGACAGACACATTGAAGACCACAAGAAGCTAGTAGATGCAGTTCATGCTGCAGGTGCATTAATGGGTGCTCAGATTTACCATGCAGGCCGTCAGGCTTCTGAAGCTATTACTGGTTGCACTCCACTTGCTCCAAGTGCAATTCCATGTGGATTATTAGGAAATCATCCAAAGGAAATCACTGTTGAGGAAATGGAAGTTGTAAAGCAGAAGTTCGTTAGAGCTGCTCAGATTTCTATCGCTGCTGGTTATGACTTAGTTGAAGTACATTTTGCTCATGGATATTTATTACATTCATTCATGTCTACTCATACAAATAAGAGAACTGATGAATATGGTGGATCTTTTGAAAATAGATATAAATTCCCTGTTCAAATAGTTCAAGAAATTAAAAAACTTTGTGGCAATGATTTCCCAGTTTCACTTCGTTATTCTGTAGTATCAAAAACTAAAGGNNGATGAATATGGTGGAAGCTTCGAAAACAGAATCAAGTATCCAATGGAAGTATTAAAGGCTGTTATCGATGAATGTGCTGGCAAGTGCCCAGTTCAGATTCGTGTTTCAGTAGATGAATACGTTGAAGATGGTATGCATTTTGATGAGGTTAAGAAGGTTTGCCAGTTAGCTGAAGAAATGGGCGTTGCATCTATTTCATTATCTGCAGGTTGCTATGATGCTGTAGATTATGCTATTCAGCCAATGTATATTCCTCAGGGCTTCATTGTTCCATTTGCTGAAGAAATGAAGAAGACTGTATCTGTTCCAGTAATTGTTGCTGCTAGATTAAACAATGCTGATTTAGTAGAAGAAACAGTTGCTACAGGTAAGGCTGATATGGTTGCTATCGGTAGAGGCTTAATTGCTGATCCATTATTCATCAAGAAGATTGAAGCTGGTAATAAGGAAGATATCAGATACTGTATTGCTTGTAACCAGGGTTGTATTGATAGAGTATTAGGTGGTATGCCTGCTCATTGTATGGTAAACCCAGTTGCTGGTGAAGAAGCAGATAGAGGCTTAAAGGCTGGCGATCCAACAAAGACTGTTGCTGTTATCGGTGCTGGTCCTGCTGGTTTAATGGCTGCTGTAACTTGTGCTAATAGAGGCTTCAAGGTTAACCTATATACAAATGCTCCTTTAGGTGGCAAGATGAATGCTGTTGCTACTCCACCTGAAAAGGATACATTCCTAATGCTAAAGGAAAGCTTAATCGACCAGGTTAAGAAGGCTAATGTTAATATCATCGAAAAGAACGTTAAGTGTGCTGGCTGCATCGAAGGTGACGAGGTTATCGTTGCTACAGGCTCTAAGCAGGCTGTTCCACCTATTAAGGGTGTTGATGGTGCAAATGTTGTTATGGCTGAAGCAGTATTAAATGGTGCTGAGGTTGGCAAGAAGGTTGTTGTTATCGGTGGCGGTCTAGTTGGTACTGAAACTTGTAAGTACTTAGGCAGCAAGGGTGTACAGTGTACATTAGTTGAAATGCTAGACAATATCGCAAATGGTATCGGTGCAACTTTTGTTGGTCATATGTTTGCTAAGCTTGCTGAATATGGTGTTGATGTTAAGACTGGTGTTAGAGTTAGCGAAATCACTCCTACTTCTGTTGTATTAGAAACTGAAACAATTGAGTGTGATAACGTTGTTATTTCAACAGGCTACAGACCAGTAAATGCATTAGTTGAAAAGCTTGCTGAAAAGTATCCAACAGTTCATGTTGTTGGTGATGCTAACAAGCCAAGAAGAATCTTAGATGCTACTGAAGAAGCTTACTTAGTAGCTAATAGCTTATAAGATTGAATTAGAAAGTGAAGGTACAATGAGACATCATTGTGCCTTTTTCTTTATGTTTTAAAGATGAAAATAGTGGTTGGATTGGATTATAATAGTAAAAGTAAAAGGAGGCTGATATCGATGGAAAATAATGTTAGAAATAAGATCTATTATCACCTTCCAGGATTGTTTGAGTTTCAAAGCTTATATGAGATATTCCTTCCTTTATTCTTTAATCATAGAGAATATTTCTATGAATGGTGTGAAATTGGCTCTATCTATGGTGCCCCTGGTGATTGCATCTGGGGTGGTGGTAGAGTAGGGGCATCACAATATGATATTATGGGTGCTTTAAAGCTAGTAAACCAATACCATATTTCCCCAAGATTGACCTTCTCTAATTCTTTGTTGCAGCAACAGCATCTGTCTGATGGAAAATGTAATGAGCTTTGTGATTTATTGGAAAAGCAAGGAAATGGTGGAGTAATTATTTCTTCCGATTTGTTACTAGATTATTTAAAGAAGCAATATCCAAGCCTGTATTATGTATCATCTACCACAAAGGTGATTACAGATTTTAATTTATTGATTAATGAATTAGATAAGGAAGAATTCAGCTATGTTGTCCCAGATTTCAGATTTAATAAACAGTTAGAAAAGCTTAATAGTCTTTCTTCAGAACAAAAGGCTAAGATAGAGCTATTATGTAATGAGTGCTGCTATTTCGGATGTAAGGATCGCAAAAGCTGTTATGAAAATGTAAGCAGACAGAATTTAGGAGAGAGTGTAGATGATTTTATCTGCAAAGCTCCTTATGGAAATGAAGGATATCGTTTTTCCAGAGCGATGGAAAATCCTGGGTTTATCAGTATTGATGACATTCAAAGGATTTATTTTCCTATGGGTATCACCAATTTTAAAATTGAGGGTAGAAACCTAGGCAGCGCATTGATTTTAGAATTCCTTCTTTATTATTTAACAAAACCAGAATATCAGCTAAAGGTCAGAGAGGAAATCTATCTGGATACGATGCTGGATTTATTTTAAGAAAGAAAAAAGCGGACATTGTCCGCTTTTTGTATGATTAATCTAGCATGTCTGCGTATGTAGGAATTGTATAGACTGCCTTTGAAGCAATCTTTTCATAGCCATCAATAACAGATCTAGATGCACTGATTAATGGTACGATTTCAGCTCTGATAGCTAATCCCTTTTCAAGGATTTCATCAATACCGCTAACCTTTGCATAAGCTACTCTTAATGCATCTAGCTTTTCAGATAAATCATCTAAATACTTAGCTAATAGCTCTTTTCTACTCTTAGCAAATTTAGAATCCTCACTGATTCTCTTGTAGTTTTCAACTTCAGTCGCAATGGCAGGAACAACATAGCTTTCAGCCATATGTAATAATGTCTTAACCTCTAATGAGATAGAAGAAACATACTGTTCTAGCCATACTTCCTTTCTTGCCTTGATTTCTTCAACAGTATAGATCTTAGAAGCAGTTAGTAGCTTAACATTCTTCTTATCATCAAAATGAGAAATAGCTTCTACAGAAGAAGAGAAGTTAGGTAATCCACGTTTTGCGGCTTCCTTAACCCATACCTCTGAATATCCATTTTCACCATAGATAACCTTAGAATGCTTCTTGAATGCCTTCTTGATATAAGCCTTGATTAGTGCATCATAATCCTTCTTGTCAGCCTTCTTTAGCATCTTGATTACTTCTGAAATAGCATCAGCCATAATAGTGTTTAATACAACGTTTGGTAATGCTGCAGAAACAGATGAACCAAGCATTCTGAATTCGAACTTATTACCTGTGAAGGCAACTGGAGAAGTTCTGTTTCTATCGGTGTTATCTGTTGAGATATAAGCAAATCCATCAATTGTTGCTTTTTCCTTTAATGTATTCTTTTTCTTTGAACCACAGTACTCAGCAATTAAATTTTCAATATAATCACCTAAGAAGATGGAGATAATTGCTGGTGGAGCTTCGTTACAGCCTAAACGGAAGTCATTTCCTGGATTAGCTGCCGCAATTCTTAATAGCTCTGGATATGAATCTACTGCTTTTACAAAGCAAGCTGTAAATAATGCAAACTTCTTAGTATCAGCATCACCTTTACCTGGATCAAATAGGTTCACGCCTGTATCAGTAACTAAAGAGTAGTTGTTGTGCTTACCTGAACCATTGATTCCATCAAATGGCTTTTCATGTAATAGGCAGGCAAATCCATGCTTATAAGCAACTCTCTTTAAAATATCCATAATTAGCTGGTTCTGGTCTACAGCGATATTTGCATCTGCAAATAATGGAGCAAGCTCAAACTGTCTTGGAGCTACTTCATTATGCTCCGTTTTTGCAAAGATTCCAAGCTTCCATAGCTCTTCATTGACATCCTTCATAAATGCCTGAACTCTTGTAGGAATAGCACCAAAGTAATGATCCTCAAATTCCTGTCCCTTAGGAGCTGAATGACCAAATAGTGTTCTTCCTGTTAATACTAAGTCCATTCTTTTCTTATATAAAGGACGGTCAATTAGGAAGTATTCCTGCTCTAAGCCTACCATTGGCTTTACAGATGAAACATCCTTGTAGCCTAACATATTCATTAGCTTTGTAGCTTTTTCGCTAACTAAATCCATAGATTTTAATAATGGTCCCTTTTTATCTAGTGATTCGCCATAATATGAAACGAATACTGAAGGAATACATAATGCCTTATCTCTTACAAAGACTGGAGATTTAATATCCCAATATGTATAGCCTCTAGCTTCAAATGTTGCTCTTAAGCCTCCACTTGGGAAAGATGATGCATCAGGTTCATCTTTAATTAATGACTTGCCTGAAAAATGAGTAATTGGAGTTCCATTCTTTTCTTCGAAGAATGAGTTATGCTTCTCAGCAGTTGTACCAGTTAATGGATGGAACCAATGTGTGAAATGAGTGCAGCCATGTTCTAGTGCCCAGATTTTCATTTCATGAGCAATTGCATCAGCTGTATCAAGTTCTAATGGTGTTTCGTGAGAGTATGCTTTCATGAATTTCTCATAAATTGGAGATGGTAATCTCTTCTTCATAACTTTATCATTAAATAAGCATGAACCAAAATCGTCATAATTATAAGCCATAAATTGTTCTCCCTTTTTATTTTTATAGTGAAAATTATAGTCTTACCACTATAAAAATCAAGAAAAATCAAAAAAGTTTGTTATTTTTTATTAAGTTGTCTTTAAAAAATCAAGTTTTTAGAAAAAATGTTGATTTTTCACGTACATTTTTTAATTTTTTTGTATAAAACTGAAAAAGCCGCTCTCCAAAGCGACTTTTTTCTGGTCAATTGCATTTTATATATAACCGCTAAAGTTATATACCCCCCGATTATAGATTGGTTATGATTCGATATGAATTCACTTCCTATCTACACATAAATTATACTATGAAAGCGTTTACAATGGCAATATATTATCCGAAACTTTTTTTCAATAAGTCCTATATTTAGGCGTTAATTTGCGAAAATATTTTTATTTCAATTTTTTTCAAACGTTTACGTAAATCGGTTAAACGTTTTCGGAAAATCAGCATTTTAAAAGCAAACCATGATTTTTGGTTTGCTTTTTTTTAACTATTTAACTTTTAAGCCTAACTTATAAGCTTCGTTAAGACGTTTGTCATCTTTTGTTACTGCATTTGGATCATTTAAGGATACGCCTTTAATAATTCCTTTGATTGCTGCCTTATCAAAACAATCAATCCAGCCTTGAACAGAATTAACAAATTTATCTAAACAATCAGGATTG